>NZ_BCBH01000037.1:0-48196 GCF_001320525.1 Pseudomonas sp. NBRC 111131
GCCAGCAGTTCTGCTCAACCATTTAGTCCACTACCTTGCTGATTTCGGTATTAGCAAGTTCACGCTGGATATACTGACGCTACTCGAACAAGCCTTGGTTTTGGCTGATGCGAGTCTCTTCTTTATATTTATCTGCATTGGCGCATATCGTGCCGTCAGGGAGTTTGCTGAATGAATTCGACATTTGGGTCTGAGTTTGCTAACGCTGCAAGGCAAGCACCGCGCATCTTTTTCGCGCCCTTGATGGGAGCTGTTGCTGCCATTAAAGGTGAGTTCAGACGCGTAAAATACGGTGCAAACCAAAACAGCAAGCCGCTGCAATCCAAATAAACGCTCAGCAGAGCCACCTATAAAGAAACGCTAAATCCGACCCACCATCCTTGATGGTGGGTCTTTTTTTGGGTTCGATTTCCGGGACCCGGCGTGGGCCTCCTGAACCCTGTCACCTACTCCTAGGGAAACGTGTAGATTTACATTGATCTCTATCGCCGTATGCGTACGCGTTATGTATTATTGATGGCGCCCATTTTTGGAACCGATAGGAGCGTTCAAATTGGCCAACTCCCACGAATTCGAGGTCGGCGCCGGCTACGAGGTAGCCAACCCGCCCATGCTTGCTGTCGGCGACGATGAAACCCACCGACTCTCCCGCTTTTTTACCGTGCTCACTACCGATGAGCACGGGGTGACAGTTTATGACGGTTGGTATGGTGACGGCCTTGCGAGCTTGCATCTCTCACATGAGGTCCTTGCTCAGCTGGATGTGACCAGGCTGCCGCCCCGTGGTGAAGCGGTGGCCGCAGAGCTGGCCAACGCTATTGCCACTTCTGCTGCCGCTGCCATCGAGAGACGAAACCAGGTGAAGGAGCATGGCGACTCTGTACAGAGCGAGCACGCTTCCCAACGTTTCTTCGTACAGTTTTTCTCTGGCCAGGTCAGGGGGCTCGCGTCGAAAGGACTGATCAACCCAGATCTCGCAGTTCAGATGATCAGCCTTTCGACCGGTTTGGAGTTTGCCGCTGGTGCGTAATCCAAGGCG
Organism: Pseudomonas sp. NBRC 111131; assembly: GCF_001320525.1. Taxonomy (NCBI): domain Bacteria; kingdom Pseudomonadati; phylum Pseudomonadota; class Gammaproteobacteria; order Pseudomonadales; family Pseudomonadaceae; genus Pseudomonas; species Pseudomonas sp. NBRC 111131. The sequence continues at coordinate 1,040 of NZ_BCBH01000037.1, forward strand.
TCTCCGCTCCTGGCGTACTGCTCTTGCCGCCTTTGCCACGGTAAGCGCTGCTGCTGGCCTGATCATGTTCAAGCCGGTGGCCCAGCCTCACTTCGGGGCAGCAGTCTCCAAGCCGTTAGGGCGTTACTGCTTGATCAAACCAGGTGAGCGCCATACCCATTGTGAGGGGCAAGATGCTAGCCCCAGGGATCCAGTGCTCGCAGCCATTAAGACCATGCGTGAACAAGGGAATCGGCAACCTTGACGCCGTTTCTCGCTGACTCACTCGCTCTACCTGTTCTGTATTAAATCCAACCTGAGGAAACGCAATGACTATCACTCCTGACATGCTTGCTCGTATCGCTGTCGTGGTGCTGGCTGTGATCATTTCGATCGCGATCAAGCGCCGCAAAGCCCTTTTCACCGTGAAAAATGCCTCCGGGCCTGAGCAGATCCAGGCAATGCAAGGCTTTACCGATCGCTCGCTGCGCGACGTAAAAATTCTGATCTGGCTGTGCTCGGCGCTTTGCGCGGCTGCATTGGCGGTGTGTATCTACTCGATTTTCTACCCGCTGTGAGGCTCTCCCGGCCGTAGATCAAGGCCTCTGTCCATCCCTGTGGACAGAGGCCTTTTTTGTGGCGCTATCATGACATCGCATGGCTGGCAGGCGTGCAAATCTTCTAGTATTATGCGTACGTGTTATCAATCATTCTGAGGAGCTTGTAATGCCGAAAATTCAATTCTGGGCCATGCGGACTTTGAACATTGTTGGTCAGTTGCCGGCGGCTTTGGCCCTGGCAGCCTTCGTATTCGTGTGGGCGAAGATTGGTCACATCAGTCCCACACCCGCGTTTATGCTGATCGCGATTCTGGTCATGGTTGTGCTCTTCGTGCAGCTGCTGAAAGTGGCCGATCGTAAAAAGGCCAAGGCCAGTGCGCAGGGCCGTGTTGGTACCGGGCTGCGCTGAGCTGCATCATGCCTGCCGGCCTAACGCAAGTGTCGCGGTGTCGTCCGCATGTGCGGAGCCGAATAGATACCGGCTTCTACAGCGAAATTCCAATGCATCGCGGCCTGGTTGAGCGCATGGAGCTCGCAGGTGACTACTCCGTAGAGCTGAGCCTTTCAGGGGATGTGTTTGATGGCTTTGCGGTATGTGAAGGGCGACTGGTTACAGCCTGGCTTCGGTTACAGTCAGAGGCTGTGCCAGTCGCTGTCCTGGACGCGGTTCTGTTGTCCAGCGGCGATGGAAAGCGATATTCCTTGGCTGATGCTTGCGACCTGGTAAGTGAGGCTCTCCAGAAGGCTGTGCAGGAGCTGGTCTGGACCTGCCGGAATGACTTCTCTGCTGTGCTCGAAGCTGGCAGCGTACTTTTCATTAGAAGACTTGAAGTGAGGGATGAATTCAGGTCATCACAACTAAGCCAAAATATAGTAGACGCTGCCTGCGTCTGGCTGACGTCGAAGTGTCGACTCGCGCTTCTTACCCTTAAGCCGTTTCCTCTTCAATACGAGAATATAGAGCCTGTGCTGGGTAGTCGCCATTACGAAGCGTATTGCCGGGGCTTACGAGAAGATTTGGAAAAGCTTTCTCTATATTACAGCTATCACTTCGGGTGCTTAGCTGCGTCACTTGAATCCACATTGTTGATCAAGCCGTTGAACGGACACCGATGCGCGCTAAGCCGGGCAGGGTGGTCGTTTATTGCCGCGGAGTAACTATGCTAGCGACACAGAGCCGGTCTAAAGGCGTGAAGTATAATGTACAGCTGCTTTTGAATGGTTGGGTATTTGCAGCGCTCCTCTGGGCTCTTGGATCTTTGATTGAATTCCTTTTGGAAGAGCTAGAAGTTTCCATTCCCCATAGTTACGGCCTGTGGGTCAAGGCTTCTGGCTGGGGTTTGGGTGGTATATTCTTTCTGCTGTTCGTTGTCCGTATCGCTATCTATGGCTACAACAGAAAATCAGGTAAGTATCTATGAGCCTGTTTTGGGTTGGGCTTGGTTTAACTGCGGCTGCTCCAGTGCTTTGCAGCAAGAGGTACCGGTTACACGGGCCTGCCTGGATGTACTCTTTAGGGTGTGGGGCCGCTGTCCTTGGTCCATACATCTTGCTGTGCACCTTTCTGGATGTTGCTACCTTGCTCGCCGCTGCTGCGATCATCGGAGTGCCTTTCTGGGGCTATGAACGGTATCGAGCAGCTAAGGGTCAGCAGCACTATACGCAAGGCATTATGGGCTACATGGTGGAGCTGACCCCGGTTGCCGTGTTCCTGCTCTTATTCCGATCCTTCGTAGCAGAACCCTATCTTGTTCCGTCCTCCTCAATGCGTCCTACTCTAGAAGTAGGCAGCGTGGTTGTCGTAGACAAGTTCAGTTATGGTGTGAGGTTGCCTTTCGTTTCAAAACCGATCTCGCATGGGGGGGCGCCGAAGTTTGGTGATGTTCTGGTATTCCGTTTTCCTCTTGACCCGGCTAAGCCTTACATTAAGCGAGTGGTCGGCGTCCCGGGCGACAATATCACTTATCAAAGTGGTGAGTTGTCTATCAATGGTGCCCCGGCGGTGCGCGAAATGGAAATGCCATATGATTACGAAGATGAAGCCAGCGGAAAGCTTAAGCACGCCACCTATACGTTGGAGCGAATTCAAGGCTTGCAAATTGATACTCTGCAGGACAATGGCAGCAGTGATTTTGGTGTGAATACAGACTTCCCTGCCATCCCAGGCTGCGTGAGGAATGTTTCAGGGATTTCATGTGTTGTACCAAAAGGCTCTTATTTTGTGCTGGGTGACAATCGCTCCAATAGCCTGGATAGTCGCTATTGGGGGTTCGTAACAGACAAGGAAATTATAGGTCGGGCCATTTTCGATATAAATATCGATAACGGCAGTTTCCAGTTCAGCCGGCTCTCACGATGAGTGGCCACCAAAAGGATGCCGCCATGGAGTGCCGATCCAATACAAGTCCGTGTTTCTCATACCTCCTCTGTAAGGCAACGCAAGGCCTTGCACCCATCATTCAGGAGAGAAACGCATGAACTTTCATGAAACAGCCATCAAGTACGCTCAACTAGCAGCTGCACCGGTCGATTCCCTCGGCAACCTGGTACAGCAGGTGGGCTCGTATCCTGTTGGAACAGTACGCGATGCCGAACTCGCAGAGCTTGAGCAAGCGTATCGATCGACAGTCATCGCCCAGTTGGTCAGCTCCAGCGAGCTGAAGGCCACTGCTCACGTTGTGTTGTCCCAGGACGATGATGAGTCTGGCGCGGATGCCGAGGTGATCGGTATCTGTTTCGACTCCGCTTCGGCTGAAAGTCTTGCCGACGAAGCTGCAGCTGAAATGGCTGCACGCATCAACAAACTGCTGGCCAATGACATGGGGGCGGATTTCGAACCTGTCGCAGTAACGCAGACTGCCCAGGAGCGCATCGTCCACAATTCCAATGTCGGAATCTTGGGTGCGATTCGCGTCAAGACCGCATCGGTAAGCGTCGAAATGAACGGATTCGGACTGCAGAACGTTACCTCGCCAATCATCCCGCTTGGGGTGCCCGGCTTGTAAACCTGCTACACGCCCGGGCCAAGTGCCCGGGTTTTTTTGCCTGCTGATTATTAGCCTCTGTCTTTCCAAACACGACATTGTGCTGATCTATAGTCATCCAGTATTATCAGTACACGTTACGTATCGATAAGGCGCTTGTCATGGATACCCGTCCTTCACACTCTCTGATCACCCGCGTCGTTGTTGCTCTCTGCGTTGTCGTCATGGGCTTGCTGGCCACCATGGCTGTTGGCGCTGGCCTGGTGAAGATTTCCCCGGTCCTCATTTTCAAGGGGGTTTTTCTCTGCCTTGTCGGCGGAGCCCTCTACCTCATGATCCGCGCCTGCGTCGCAGCTCACATGGAGCAGGACGAGCAGGGTGCGGCAGAAGTTGATGGAAGCAAATAGATGTTCGACATTCATGCCGGGGACGGCAATCCCGAGGTGCCAGCCGACCTGAGCTCTCGAAATCTCTTTTTTGAATCTGCAGACACCGGATTGAGCAGTGTCGCCTGGGCCCAGCTGATGGACCGGTTCCGCGAGGAGCAGGGCTGGGCGGATACTCGGCTTAGCAAGGAGATTGGCATCAGCATCTCCATGATCCGCCAATGCCGAGTGAACATGCGTCCGTTGCCGCCCCCGGCGCGCATACGCACGCTCGGTGCGATGGGGGTAGAGGTGACCCTGTCGACTCTGCTCGCTGCATTGCCTGAACCAATTCGAGAGGCGGTTGAGGCGGCCAATCAGCAGTCGCAGGTGGTCCGTGAGACTTTGCTCTACGGATTCTTCGATCGTCTGGATGCTGGCGGATCACCAGATTTGGTCAGCGCCTTCTTTGATGGTCTGGCAGAGATCTCAGGCCTCAGTGAAACTGAGCAAGCGTCCCGGATAGGCCTATCCCTGGAGGATTTCACCTCTATCCGAAAAGGACGAAAACCCATCCCGTTTCGAGTCAAGATGGCTATCTCTGGCTCTTACACCGCCAACGAGTTAGGTCCCCTGATCCTATCGCTGCTGCCGGCCGCATAGGAATAGCGAAAAATGTGAGGACGATTGCGCCTTTAAAATATACATACGTGTTATGCTTCATTAAGATTCTGAATGCGTTTACTGGTGTGTATTCTGGAGGTGTCCATGGGGGCTCACATTACCGCTCCAACCAAGTGCCTTTGTGGGCACCTTGATCTGTTCAGCTTCACCTCGCCAGGGATGGGCGGGCGCAGGCAGGATCGCCTCTACGCCAGTAGCACGATCTGTGGGGAATGCAGCGCCCATATCCGCGAACTCGTTGCGCCGCAAGCCAAAGGCTTCTATCAGATGAGCTTGCCCCAGTTGGCGGGGCACCCTCGCTCTGTTTCTTGGGCTCAATCTCTTCGTCTAGCTCACATACGCACCCTTGGCCCTATCATGGCTCATCTCAAGTGCAGCACAGATCCTGTGGCCGTCGCTGCGCTGGCCGTCTTTGAGATGCTCTTCAAGATCACTGATGCGCAGTACTGGATTGCGGGGAGAGACCACGCGTTTGGCGCTGGTCACTGGGTGGTCTCGGAGATCGAGCACCTGATGCGCAAGCGTGACCTGGCCATGCACGAGAACTCTCGATCGGCCTACTGCTACTGGAAGAGAGTCAATCCCGCAGTGATCGATCAAGCGAAGCAGGATGCGGCTGTGCTGCTGTCTTCATTTGCTTTGGCGCCAGGCAAAACGACGACACCGCAACCAGCACAGGCAAAGCCCTCTGAGGCTGGCACTTCTGTGTTCCTTTGATCAGTGATTCAGGTGGATTTGTGCAAGTAGAGAATTCGAGTGCGCACCTCGACTCAGGTGCGCGTCCAGCGGGCAGCGCTACCCAGCTGGCAGGGGCCTCGCCACAGGATGCGACTGGGGGCTGCATGATGATCAGCGGGACCCTTCATTGTGAAGGATTCGGCTTCATGGCGAGTCAAGGCAGCATTCCCAGCTACAACGAGTCAATCCCTTGTCCTGCTTGTAACACGATCTTGTGGCTGGCCAACGCGAAGAACCAGGCCTCTGCCCCCATGGGAGCCGGCAGCGACATGCCAACCGAACAGATCTGGTTGGAGGCACTCCGGGTCGCTCACCGAGAGAACCCCGGCGGCGTGCACGCTGCTTTGGAGGCGGTCGGTGAGGTCCAGGTCAGAGTGCAGGCTCAAGAACAAACGGCGCTTGTTGTTCGTACCTACAACTCACCGAGCCAGTTCGGCGAGGCTGTGCTTGATGATGCGGCCGTCGACGCTATCGCACTCAACATGAAAGTGAAGATGGCCCGAAACCGGGCAAAAGGGCGGTCTGGCTGGAATGACGAGACCACATGCACTGCTGATTTCCTTTCAACGGAGCTGCGCGAGCACGTCGCAAAAGGAGATCCCCTTGATGTCGCTATCTACGCAATGATGCTGCATCTACGCGGGGAGACCATTTCTGCACCGGCCTGCAGCACTCACTTACCAACTGAAAATGACCCCGCTTGAGTAATCCTCCCATGATCAAACTGACAAAACTGGCCCTCCTCGCAATTATGGTCTTCGGCTCTAGTAGTGCCTCTGCTGTCGAGCTCGTGCTTTCTGCACATGCCGCTGAGATCTCCCAGGATCTGATCAAGGAGACGATTTCATCTCACCTGCCAAAGCAGGTTGTGAAGCTGGATGGCGGCTACAAGATCTACGCTTACCTGGAGACGGCCGACTATCAGCCGGGGGAGCGTCTTTTCAGCTACTCGGTTCAGCTTCACAAGCGTGTTGTAGAAGCCGGTACGGGGAAGGTGTATTGGGTCAGCACAGGCGGCGTCCGCGGGCACGGGGTAGCGGTTTCTGGGGATACGATTCTAGCCAACCTAGGCAATGATCTGGTTGCCGGCGCCGAGTCATTTAAGCTCGATCAGATGTAGTGCAATCGTCGAGGCGTGATTCTCAGCCTTTCGGCCAGTTGGGGCTACAGGATTCCAGAAGCGGCGCCGTCCGAACATAGCCAACGCCCCTGCCACAGCGAGGCCAGGGCGTTTTCTTTTATGCATTTCGGAACGCCGCAGCAATGATCAACTGTTAGCTTTGGCCTCTAAAGCGCGAAGTTTTTCATCAACTTTCTCATTAAGTTCGGAAACTTTAGCTTTGACCTCGGGCGTATAGGTTTGTTGTTGTGTTTCGTAAATTTTTATAGATATACGCCTTGCGTTATCTTCGCTTCCTGCAATCGATACGGCATTAGCAGGATTTTGAATCATTCGCGCTACTACCTCTAGCTCTTCATCTGACCAGTTCAATTCACTCCATTGCTTTTGCACTAGCTCTCTATTCAAGGTCTCATTGGCCCTAAAACTTTCCTCAATGACAGCCTTGGCTTCAAGAGGAGCAATGTGAGGGTAGCTAACAGCATAGACTTTATACAACTGCTCTGTTCCGCTCTGGATGCGTTTCTCGGCCGGAAATAGGCGGTCAATTTTATCTTCACGACTTTCCTTACACCCAGTCAGCGCAAAGGCTGCAATGAAAATACAAAAAAACGAAGTAACCGAACGCATGATACTCTCACCTCATGATTGAATATTGAAATCATCGGAATAGAATCCAGGGAGTCATTATGCCATTATCTCGTTTAAACAAACAATGATTGCTGGCAACGGTCTGGTTTAGAACCAACTGATTGTGCAATTGAATTATTTGCTGCAAAGCTGCAGCGTAGCGATCGAACTCTCCCCCCGCTTATGTGGGAAACCGCTCATCGACGGTGGCTCCGTTGAGGGGGCTCCGATTCAGTGCGGCTCAGGCCGGTTTGGCCTGCGCTGAATTATGCCTCCGTTCAGCCTCCCCAATATTTCAGTGTCACAACAAGGCGCCAAGAGATACTATCTACGTACGTGTACGCGTTCTGTATCCCTAACGCAAAGTGATGCTGTCTGCGCTGGAGCCTGAAATGACTGCTAAACGTCAATTGCTTTTGTCACTGTCAGGGGCAGTAGCGCTGCCCCTGGTCTCAGCTGACTCGTTCAGTTTCAATCTCGTGCCAGCCCCTCCCGCAAGCCAACTGCCAACGTACCTGGTTGCATCGGCGGCTGGCCTTGCCCTCCTTGGTGCCTGGTACTGGTTCAATCGGTCTCGAACCACGGCACAAGCGGCTGAGTTGCGGATCGAGCGCCAACTGCAGGCTCTTGAGAAGCTGGCGACCCAGGTCGGAAGGGCGGAGCAAGTACTCTCCTTGAAGTGTGAGTTCATGACGCACCAGATGCGGACCGAACTCAAAGACGCCCTGTACGCCATCACCACTGACACCATCCGCAACATGGGCGGGTTACGCCGCAAGGAGCCCATGTCAGACAAGCAGTTCAGCAAATTAATGGCCAAGTCTGACGAGTTCTTCAGCAGCCTGGAGAGAGCGCAGGCGAGCGAGGTCACACTCAACCTGGATGATGACGTGCCGCTGCTTATGCCGGAGCGGGGTAACCCACTTCCGAAGCCAGTTCCTCAACGGCGCCCTGCGGAGCCCATGATACTCCAGGCCCCTGCACCTTCGTCTCCCGCGAGTATCCCTATGCCGGTGAAGCCTAGGCCCAAGGGCGCCAACGCTGATGCTGGAGATTCTGATGGGGTTCCGGCGCTGGGGCTTAACTCAGCTCTGGTTCTGGGCGGTGGTTTGCTTTCCGGCAGTGGACTACTCCTCGACCGAGATGATGGTCCGGACCCAGATCAGTCCGATTTCGCGACGGACTGAAGTCCTATGGATATCCCAAGCCTGCAGCCTGCCACCTCCACCTCTACAACTAGGCGCATTTCGGACACTGAGATGCAGGGCATTACTCGTGACAATCGACCGTCCAAACCTTCGGACGCGGGCTGGCGTGTGCGGTTGATGAAGGCTGGAAAGTTTGTCGCCGATCGCCATTTTCGCGACTTGGCCTACCACGGTCGTTCCCGGGCAAAACACGCAGCGCAATGCTACCGCGACGACATGGCCAGGGAGCACGATATCCAACTCCCCCCGACCGTGCAGAGTGAGCTTGCACGCCAACGCCATTCGGCGGGCCTGACACAGAAAGCTATAGCCATGATGCTATCCGTCTCGCCCGGGCTGATATCGAAGTGGGAGAAGGGGGCCGAAATGCCAGCTGCAGCTCGATCACTCTATCGCGCTGCTGTTGAGGGCCAATTGCCCGCGTGTGACCGACCCTCACCGGCGCAGATGTCAGGCGCATCAGAGTCGAGGTTCTAGGTTGGTCTCAGGCACAGCTAGCCAATGCCCTGGGCTGGGCCTATGCCGCTGTGGGCTATTGGGAGAGAGGGCAGCGGCCTGTACCAGGATGGGTCAAGGTGTACGTGAACGCAGTCAGCAAGGGGTGGGTCAGTGGAGAGCAGTGAGCGTTTAGATGGCAATGACCCTGTAGGGGACGCAGTTGCTCAGTGGAGGCAAGTCATGCCGTTGCATCACAGCCTGCCGATCGTATTTTCAGATGGCACTGAGCTTGCCCGCTTTGCAGTGGATTGTGCCCAATGCCGGCGTAGCTTGGCCGGGGATCTGGTGCGGGGGGAGGTCAAGCCTCAGTCGGGAGATCGCTTCGCGCTGACTGGTCTTGCTGCCTGTGCGGCCTGTGCGTCGTTCACCAGGTTCGCGTTCATGTGCACAGGCTCAACAGGCTCGGTGCAGCTTGAGTGGGTATCAAGGGGAGAAGTGAAGAGGCATGAGGTGCACACTACCTGGTGGTCCAAGCTTGTGGCTATTTTCCGGTAGGCAAAAAAAAGCCCCTACCTCGCGTGTAGGGGCTGCCCGGAAGGCATGGTTATTCCTCAGTTGTATTGAGGTTGAGCTGTTGCTCGGTGGACGGGTTCACGTTCAGTTTCTCTTCTTCTTCTTCGGCCAGTCGAAATTGCTCCAGAATCGCATCCAGCTTTTGCTGATTTTCCAGCGTCAGGTGCTGAAAACCACTGTCCTGACGAATGTCTTGAATAGCCGTTCTCATTGTTGGAGCAGCGTTTGTGACTGCCTTCTTGATGACCTTGCCCGGAACAAAGCGTGGCATGAGCTTTTCAGTTTTACCGCCTGCAGCAGCGGAGCGGGCGAGGCCTTGCTCGATCACTTGCAGAGCTTTCGGCCCGTGCTCCTGAAGAATTTGAACAGCCAGTGTGAACGATACAACTTCATCGCGGACATAGTTCCTGATCTCGATGGGGCCGTTGATCATCAGAAGGTAGTCCGAAACTTGGGCCGGCCAAAGATTCAGCTTCCTGGCGATCGCGGCGTGGTCATCGGGATGAAAGCGTGTCATGCGCTTGCAAACGACAGCCGTCGCATATGGGCTCAGCGGCGTTCCGTTGTTACTAATGACCAGGTCAGCGGTCATGTCCTCTTCAGAACAATCATCTGCAGCGATGATGCAAGGAACGGTTGGAATGCTCTCGCCCTCAGCGATCGCCTCCATCGTGGCCTCCAGGCGCTGATGACCACGTTTCAAACAGATCGACTGCTCGCCATTTTCATCACGCCTGATGATGACCGACAGAGCAGAGTCTTTCTTGAAGCCATTGTCTTTGATGGATTGCTTCAGCTTTTGAACGTTGGCCAGGTAGGCAGCATTGCGCTCCCTGACGTTGTAACCCGGGATGACCTTGATGGTGCTAGGGGCCACATTCCACAGGTCTCCCGCAGTAAACCTCTGTTTTCCATCACCTTTTTCCATTGCCTTCTTGATGTTGCCCGTGGAGATGATCATGCGGAAATCAAGGTCAAGCTGGTGTTCGGTGCTGCTGTTTTCGATGGCTTCGGTCATGAGGTAGCACTCCTGAAAGGTCAGAGATCGTTGAACTTGCTAACAGAGATGACTGACACCTGCGCATAACCCAGGACACTGCCGACACCAGCCATCCGGACAGGATCTATCATCCATCCGGCGCGGCAATAATACAAAACGCGTACGCATACGCACTATGAAATATTAAAAATATCACAGGCTTTTGAGCGCCCAGCTCGTAGCACGCTGACCAGCATCCAGCAGCCCTTTTGCGGTGATGCCTTCGACGAGCGATACCTCAACCTCAACTGAGCCGCGGACGGCTGCCTCCAGCTGGCCAAGGCCCAACTCAGCTTGATAGGGGGACACGGCCACCCCGATCGTGCCTGTCACCATGAACAAATCGCAGCCAGGGCTGCGGGGGTTCTCCCCAACACGAGTGATTGTCAGGCCACGGATACCACCATCGGTAATCGCCACGGCCAAAGATTCGTGGCTTTGCTCGATGACGCGCAGAGACGCACCCACATGGCTTTTCATTTCCCCGTCGATCGACCGGCTAGCGTCGACTGAAATGAGTTTCCTGAAGATGGCGGTGAACCCTGGCCAAGTGTCGGGAGCTGAAATTCGACCGTGCTTTGATGACCAGACTGGGTGATGACTCACCAGGAGCTTTGACACACCATGGTCAAGGCTGTCTGCGAACGACCAGTGCTGGTCGGTGCTGTCTTGAACTTTTGCAACCCGCCACAAGGAACGAAACGCCCATAGTTCAAGGGTCGATGAAGCATCGATCTGGTAAAAATCGCATTTGCTTTGAGCGTGCGCCAGAGCAGGTGCCATCACCGCGTCACCGTGCCATTCGAATTGGTCGAGATTCTTGAGCCTCTGGTTCCCGTGCCAATACGACAGCTCGACAGTAACCTGGGAAACCCACCGAACAGCTGAGGAGCTTACGGCCGGCAGGTGGGCGGAAGAAGAAGCGCCTTGCTGGCGCTGGCTCGTGAGCATGTTGAGACCCTTTTGGTTATGACGCGGGGATCATACACGAACACATACGCCGCCTGTATCGCAAGGCCGCCATCATGAATGCCGAGCGAAAAAAAACCGCCCTCAGAGAAGGGCGGTTTGGGTGGGGTTAATGTGCAGCAGGGGCTGCATGCTGTGACACGAGCTCCTCGACGGTTGCGCCGGCGAGGGCTGCTTTCACCATGCTGTTGATGACAGCTGCGGTGGTGCCTGGCTCTGTTTGCTGGATGCAGCTGCTGTATGCGAAGAGCAGTTGGTCGCCAATCAGTGGGATGCCGTTTTCGTCGGCGTCTTTCTCGTGGTCGAATTTCCCGCAGCCATCACCGATCTTCAGTTTCAGGGCTGCCGAATTAGCACAATAGGCGGGGTCACAGATGCCGCGAACGTTGAACCGGATGCAGAATGCCTCTGCAAAGGTGCGGAGCTTTGCCGGCACGTTGTAGTTTTTGAAGGCCTCTTCGAAAAAGTCGGGTCGTAGAGCAGGGCGCTGCGGTTTAGCGTCGAGGGTAGTGGTGGTCATGAGACATCTCCTGGTCAGTTGAACTTGCACCAGGAGATGCACTGCAGGGATCTATATTTCTAAAGGGCTAGGGTTATTGCCACAATAGTGGCCAGGCCAACACCCATCAATAGGCGCTTGTTTCTGTCATCAAAGTAGATCCCGCGGCGGTTCAAGAAATGCTCGACGATCGTCCAGCCATCCATGGGGGGCAGGGGGATGATGTTGGTTGCCGCTAGCAGGATCGAGCCTTGGGCCGCCACGAGTGTCGGCCAGTTTGGCGTAACGTAGTGAATGCCGAAGAACAATAGGCCGGTGGCCAGGGAGATCAGGGGGCCGCCCGCAGCGATGATCGCTCGGCGGTCTGACGGGGCCTTCTCATAATCGGAGCTGACCACATACGCCCAAAGCGGGATCAAACCGATTTCATGGATGATTCCTGATTTTCGGAACGAGAATAGCTTGTATCCACCGAGAATGAGTTTGTCTGGCTTAATACCGTAGCGTTGCATTGGTATTAAATGGCCGGCTTCATGGATCAAGAGCAAGAACACCAACATCAGCCAGATGACGAAAAATGCGATGGCGAACATCCCGATAGTTACCAGTGCGTCAGGCAGCATGGTTTTCTTTCCTAGAACATGATGCATGTGATTCTTTAGCAAAGCTTCAAAACCTTCAAGCCTATAGCCGCATATTTACCTGATGTGTGTACTGTGCAGTGCAAATTTTGCCTCTAGGGCTATACAGGCCCGTGTAATTCATTACAGGTGGTTATGAAACTACTCTGGTGAACGTATGAATACCTGTTTTCAGCTGGCGGCTTACGCTCGATCTCAATGGGCATTAGCTGTACTCCTCATGAAATCGCCTGAGAGCAATCAACTAGCAGCTAACGTATTTCAAGATGCAAAGAACGCTGCCTGGGGATACGGATGGGGGGCTTCTGAAACGCCGCATGCACTCCTCGAAGATATTCCGGAACTATTAAACGCTTTCTATGAAGGCAAATCCGCGCTTCAGCAAGACATGAAGCTAGCGGGCTAAATTAAATTCGAAAAAGGAACATGCATCATGAGCAATAATGAAGTTAAAGCTAATCAGTCCTCGCTTGATCTGTACGCAGTGACTCTGAACTGGGGGATGGCAGAAGAAGGCACTTACAGCGACAACGTCTTTGCGACGAGTCAGAACGAGGCTTGCTTGAAAATCGCTGAGGACATGGCAAATCAGCGTGAGTATGTTGACGAACTGGAAACCCCGAAAGAAAGGCAAGAGTGGATAGTTAGCCGAGCCTGCGACCTAGTGGATTGTCACTTTGTCGAAGATAGCCTGGCTGCCGATCTTGCTGCACTGTACGGTGACGTTTTGTTCCCGGATGGCGTAACGCGCTCGATTGATCTGGGTGCATTGCGAGCGCTGCTCGTTGAGCATCGTCACTGTTTGGTTCCGCCCGCTGAAGTCAAAGTCGTTGAACAGCTGGCCCTGCATACTGTGGACTCTGGCTATTGCCGGGTGTACTACAAGCGGCAGAACGGAGCACTGTGCTGCTTCCAGCTCGATACACGAAACACCTTCAAGCTCTATCACTGTTCGCGTGATGGTGAGCCGGAGCATGAGATCAGTCACCAGAACAAGGCAGTTTTTGCGTTACCTGAAGACAGTGGATGTTCTTTCGTAGCTAGCTTCCGTGCATGGTGGGAGCAACAGAGCCTGCAGCCTACTGCTTAGCTTTAACGATACCCGGCCACTCTTCGGAGTGGCTTTTTTATTGCCTGGCGAAAACTCGCGGCCCAAATATAAACGCCCCACTGGAAAGTGGGGCGCATGGTGAATCAGATTCCGGTCAGAAACCGATCGAAAGGGAGAGCGTTGCGACGTCCGAGGCTACGGCTTTGTCGCTGCCGAAGCGGTGACCGTAGGTGACGCCCACGCGGGAGGCTTTGAACGGGCCGGCAACCTGCAGGCCAACGCCGACTTCGTTCCAGCGCTCGGTGGTGTCCTGCTTCATGTCGAAGCGAGAGACGCCGATCACATCACCGGTCAGATCGTCTTGCGAGTTGTTCAGGCGGCTAACGTGCTTGATGTTGGCCGAAACAATGGCCTTGTTTGCCAGGTTCATGCTGGCGTTGAGGCCGGCGGTGCCGTAGATGTTCTCCTCAGTACGCTTGTCGAAACGCGCCGGGAAGGAGCCGCTGGTCTCGGTATAGGAGTCCAGTTTGGTGTTGAGGTAGTCCACGCCCAGGAACGGCATCACAGCGATGTTGTCCTGCAGGATGAATACGTAGCCGACCTGGCCCGAAACCGCACGCTGGCTGACATCCGACTTACCTTTCGATTCGTCGTCGCCGGCACCGGTTTTGTAGGAGCGTTTGATGGTGGCATCGCCTTCGGAAACTGCCACGGCGCCGCGGGCAAACACGCCCTTGCGCAGACGATTGCCGTACTCGACGAAAGCACCAATCGTGTTGGTATCGCCCTCTACGCGGTCGTCGTTGATCTTGAGCGAAGTGCTTGGTCCTTGATAGCCGATGCCGGCAACCAGGTCAGGGGTCAGTCGATATGCCGCGGTAACGCCGCCGTACACGTTGTCACCTTGGACAGTGCCCGAGTGATGGGTCATCTGGCTGCTGACGCTGACGCAGACGCCATTGGTATCGAAGGTCGAGCAGGTCAGTTGGTCCTGGACGAAGCCTTGCAGCTGATTCTGCATGGCTTGTGCGTACAGGGTCGCGTTCTGCAGAGAGTCGCCGAGGTCCAGCAAACCAATCACGCCAGTCGGCAGATTGGTAGCGCCAGCATCACCAGCGCTGGCGCCGGTATCGGTTCCACCAGTGCTGCCGGCATTTGCACCAGTACCGGTACTGCCAGTGCTGGCGCCAGAATTAGAGCTTCCAGTGGAAGTGCTGCCAGTACTCGATGAACCACCGGTGCTTGGGGTCGAAGTGTCGGTAACCGGAGGTGTAGTGACGACAGGCTCGGAGATCGGGCCGTAAGAGCGTGCTACGAACGGCTGCGACCGGCCGTTCAGGAAGCCCAGGCCGAAAACGGTGTTGCCGTCCGCGGACACAGCGGTAGCGGAGTTGAGGGTATTGTTTGCGAGCAGGGTGTAGGACGGGTCGTTGTCCTGCAGCCACTCAACAAGGGACTGCATGCCTGTCTCTGCGGTCCAGCGGAAACCCGAGTAGACACTGCCAGTGGTATCAGCCATACCGACGACTACAGCGCCGTTAGCAGATACTCCCTCAGCGATCGACATGGTGCCGTCGGTCAGCAGGCCCAGGCCCTGCATACCGGACAATTCGGACCAAATCATCGCTTCGACAGATGCGACCGATGACTGACTCGCGCCGACGATATAGGTGCCGTCAGCACTGGCCGCCAGGGCAATGGATTGAGTGCCGCCAGCCAGGGTGCCAAGACTCTCAGTGCTCCCGCCGTCTACCCAGCGAGTGGCGACATCACCATTCCCGGCACCGTTTTGGGCGTAGCCCACCACCACCTTCCCGTCAGCTGAGATGCCCATGGCATAACTGTAGGTGCCGTCGTTCAGGTAGCCCAGCTGGGTGATCGCGCCCGACAGATCCCAGGTAACCGCCGAACGGTTGCCGGTCAGGCCGTCGTCGGCGGAACCCGCGATGACGCTGCCGTCAGCCGATACAGCACGGGCTTCGGCCTCGGCGCCACCGTTCAAGAAATCCAGTGTGTGAATGCCGGTGCTGTCCCAGTACACGGCGGTCTCGTTGTCCGTGAGGCTGTCGACGGAGCTGCCGACGATGATGTCTGCTTCGTTCGATGCTGCGTACGCAGCGGCATTGGTGCCGAGGTTTGCCAGCAACTGCTTGCCACCCAGCAAGGTCCACTTGAAGGCCTCGGTGGTGTCGGTACTTGGGTCGTATTGGGCAGCGACAAGGGTGGAGCCATCACCCGACCCACCGATGTGAGGATCGTAGGTGATCGAGGAGGAGCCCAGCGTCGGTGCATACACGTCGATGCCGGCGTAAGCGGCATGCGCAGCGCCTGCGTTCATGGCCAGTGCGATGGAGGCGACCAGTAGGGAAATACGAGGCTTGAAGGGGGTTGCATTGTTTTGCATGGGCTTTCTTGTCCTGACCTTGTTAGGTGATAGCAATTGGATGGCCGGATAATACTTTCGGATTGCAAAACAGATCAACCAGTATCTTATACGTACGTGTTATTATTCCTTGGAGTGATACTCCTCCCATAGGGTCAGCGGTTTGCGTACCGGTGTTGTGCATCTCCTGTCACAAGGTCTTCGCAAGAGGCCGTCATCCCCACAGGAGAAACGTCATGCTGCAAATCCCTAAAGCGCTGCTCGAAAAACGCATCACTAAAGAGACCCTTCATCGCTCGGGTAAGCGGTTGCTCAAAGAAATCGCTGGTCGCCTGAAGCTCCCAGAAGCCAGCTACGACATTCGTTCGTGCAAAGGTGGTGATGGGGTGATGGGCGAAGTGATCCTGCATAGCGATCATCTGTATCTGATGGTTCATCTCGGATCCGGAAGCGTGCTTCGGGTGCTGTACCGAACCTGCGAAGGCCGTAAGGACTACTCAGGCGGTATGAACCACTATGCGTCGGTCTCTGAGTTGGCCAGCACTACCGCGGCTGAGCGCTTCATCGCGAAGCTGGACAAGCTCAATGAGTTGGGCAAGCGCCAGCACGCCTTCCAAGCAGCTTGATCAGGAGGTATAAATGTCTTCAGTACTCCATGAGTTCCCGGAGGCCTTCGCCACCCGCATCAACAAGATCCTGGAAATGCCGGACCCGGTGCCTGGGAATCGCGTGAACGGTTGGTTCGGTGGCTACGGGTGCCGCTGGTGCAAGTGCTCAAGAGCTTGGTTCACCGTGTTGCCATTTGACATGCAGTCGGTGGCGGAGACGGTGGCGAACATGTTCATGAATGCTGGGCTGCACGATGTGACAATCACGCTTGAAGGAGGCGTGAGCAAGGCAGACGGGGGCAAGGGTTACCAGGTCTCTGCTCGGCTCTAAACCGCTACACAGCCGCTCCTCTGGGGCGGCTTTTTTTTGCCTGTCGTTACAGCTGACTGTGCTGCATCTCAGATCAAGATGACTAACCCAAGAGGCGCAGCACCATGGACGTAATTGCAAGCAACGCAGCTGATACACAAGAAATGGCAATGACCGAAATCCTGGCAACTGGCGAGGAAAGGAAGCGGCCATATTCGTCGTCGGACATGGCCTTTCAGTTTAACGATGTGGAGATTCGCAACCCGTATTTTTCACCCTGCGGGACAGCAGTCGTTGACCCCGTCCTAGCGTATGGATTTGACGTCTTCCACACCGGTGGTGGGCGCATGGCACTGCGGAAGGAGTTCTGCAATGGCAACTACCTGCTGTTGTCGAACGAGATCAACCTCGCTGAACCGGAAGATTGGGATGAGTGCACGCTGGGGCTGTACGACGCCGACGGCGATCAGAAAGCCTTCTGTGAGCTCCGTGACGTCCCGTATGCGCAGTTCGGCCTGCCAGAGCATGAGGAGAGTCTCGATGATCCTGTGCGCTTGTTGTGTCCGTGCTGTGGCGCTCGAACCACCGGCCGGCAATGGCGGAATCAGGATGTTGGGCACGGCCTGTGCAGCACCTGCATCGAGAGTGTGCGTGCCAAGATGGCGGCAGATGAGTTCATCAAATGCTATGGCTACCAGGGCATCCACTTTGGCCTGTCGCAAAGCGCTCCCTCTCCACAACTGCTCGACGAGCTCGCTCAAAAGAAATTGCTGGCGCAGGACAGTCCGGATCAGCCAGCACTGGACTCGAACGCACTGAAGGACCGTTACCGTTCATGGGCGCAGGACAACCTCGCCAATGATGATCTGCAGGTGAATGACGGTGCTCAGGTAACGCTGTGTGATGACGGCGCATTTGTCGAAACCTGGACATGGGTGCCGCGTGATTCCCTTCCGGAAGCTGCTGCTCCTGGAGGAGAAACTCACTAACGCTACACAACCGCTCCCTCATCGGAGCGGTTTTTTTTCCCGGGCGCCAGCTGGGTTTGTAGGTCGCTGTGATTCATCCCGAAGCATACGACCAACCTCTCTGGAGATTGCCCATGGCAAGCAAACTAGCACGCTCGGTACCACCTACCATAAAACCAATGGCAGATGCATTGTGTGACGGCCACCGGTACCCACCGGCGGAGATGTTTCGATTCTTCCTCGGAGCGGTGATGGAGGTCTGGGGTTTCCAGCCCTGGTATCCCGTGCCGGATGATGTCCGCGGTAAAATAGGGCGGGTCATCTCGCTGTACGATCAGGCGGTAGCGAACGCAGAGCCTTTCCAGGACATCCTTGGGCCGCTTTATGAGGCGCTAGCAAGTCATGGTGGCAAGCAGATTCTGGGGCAATTCTTCACCCCCTGGTCTTTGGCATCCATGATGGTCAGGATGAGTGATAGCGATACCGACGTACCTCGCGCTGGCGGACTCAAGGCATGCTCCGATCCGGCCTGTGGCAGTGGGGTTATGCTGTTGGCAAAGGCAAATCACCTGCTCGAAACAAAGGGGCCTGGTGAGCTGCAACAATGGCTCTTCCATGCGTGCGATATCGACGGCATCTGTGCTCGCATGACTGCGATCCAGCTGGCAGCTAACTGCGCGGTCCACCGCGTGGTTGTAGGGGAAATAATTGTGCTCCAGGGCGACACCCTTTCTGCCTCAGACACCAAGCAGCGGATCTTGCACGCGACCTCACCGACGCTTATGCGTTCACGTCAAAACCCAATTCTGAAACTTGAGGTAGCCTCATGAAACTGTGGTACACGATCGCCGCGGCTGTAGCCTTCCTAGGGCTTGCGCATGCGGCAAATGCTTCAGAGGCATCTGCTGCTGTTCTGTCAGTTGCAACCTCAAAAATGTCCTCGGTAGCTCGCATCAATGGTGCAACTCGGCCAGTCATCTACGTCGGTCAGTTTTACGGCTGCGATTCGGTCTCGATTCAAAATGCGCCCGGGCGCTATGAGCACTTTCGTGTCTGCGGGAACCAGGTCACAGCTCGCAACACGGTGTCACCCAGCTGGGCCGAAGACGATGGTGCCGGGGATGTTCTCCGCGCCGTGGTCGATAATGCGGTTTTGTTTGGTGCGGCTTCACAAGTGGACCCCAATGGTTACCTCATCACCGCTCGTGCTCTGGGCTCAGCCCAGTACTCGTGCACCAATGTTGAAGTGATCTTGAGTTACGAAGGCGACCTAGTCGACAGGGCCTTGAAGAGCATCTGCTCTCATCGCCGTTAACCCACCATCAAACCCCGTCCTTGCGACGGGGTTTTCTTTTGGGCGGCTTTCAGAGGTCAATGGCTCGGGCTGAGGCTTGCTAGCGCCGTTGTGTCGGGTGGCTCCGTTTCATGTTGGCTGTGATGCATCTCACATCACTAGACCAACACCTGAGGGTACCGCTATGAATGCTTCCAACATCGCAAAGAGCTACACCGTAGAAACCCGCGCAACCAACGGGGCTGAAGATGCACCGGACGTTGCTGTCTTCAGCATCGATCAGGCTGCAGCGCAAGGCATCAGTGACCTGGCTCGCTTGGTCAATGAGAACGGACTCTTCAAGGTTGAAAAGTTCGATAGCACTGCGTCTTTCCATCAGTATGCACCTGGTACTGAGGAGGCGGACGAGCTCGGAGAGGAGAACGAGGTGCTGTTGAAGGGTGGTTGTCTGAACGTTGACTCAGCCAGCTTCTGGTTCTCGGGCTTCATCAGAAATTCAGACACCGAGGTGGTTACCGCTCGCCAGCCTATTGATGAGCTTCTCAGCCATTTCGGTCTGAGTGGAAAACTTACTGATGCCGAAGCTGACCAGGAACACCAGTACCTGGTTACCTGGAGCGTCGATGCTGAGGTAGTTGGTGGTCACCATGCTGCAGCTCAAGCTGTTGCTGCCCGCTATTTCCGCAGCGACATTGCGGCTGGTGAGCAAGACACGGCGTGCACCTTCATAGTGACCGCTCGCTCTGATAGTAAACCTGTAGAGATTGACCTCTCGGCCCGTCAGCACACTTGCTGAGTTCGGCATCTTTGGCGAGCACAAACCAACTGGTCGACTGTGACCGAGGAGAGGAGATCCTAAATGTCACCCTACCAGGAGCAGAAGGTTGCTGAACTCAAACGCCTGGGCTGGACCGAAGTCGGGAAACGTTATCTACCAGGTCCCGGCCGGAGGCCTGCGCAGCACGTGTACGAACTGTCTTGCTTGACTGGCAAGCTGCAGGTCTTCGTCCACCCTGCCGAGATGATCTACCTAGCCGCTTAACGCAACACCAAAACCCGACTTTGTCGGGTTTTTTTTGGCCCCGAATCTGGCGCGTGCGTGATGTTCGATGTGCGCCATCTCTACGCACTAGGCAAACAATCACGGGAGTAATACCGATGGCGCATACACCAAATCAGCAACGAACCGGTCAGAAAGCTCATGCCCTTAACAAGCTGAACTTCTGCCTAAGCAGGGCAAGGGAGAACTCTTTCTTCGCTCGCACCGAGCCGCACCACCAGAGAGCCGAGTACCGCCGGTTGCGTCGGGAATCGATTCAGGATGCTCGCTACTGGCACAGCCTTTACGTGGCGGCATAGGCAGTCCTCTTGCACAAACGTCAATGCGGTCAATGAACCTTCATGCCCAGGGGGGCGACTATGTTGCAAACCTACACTGCAGCCCATGGGGCTACCGTAATTCCAACCGGATTTCACCTGGCGCGAGTTTCAGGCGAGAAACCGAAGTTCAAATCCGATCCTGATCTGCGCGAGGTCGTCTTCTACCAGTGCTATCTGTCCCAGTGTCACGGTGAGAATGGCCTTGAGCCTTGCGAGTACCTTGCAGAGCGAAATCGCTACCTACTGAGCACTGCGCAGTACATGGTCAACACTGGCCTTTCCAGTAACCCGGTGATCCGGGAGTTGGTGCGGTCCGAGACTGAGGTTAAGTACCTGTCGGTCTAGACCGGATTAGCTACGAACGCAGTACCAACCCGACCAATCTAGGTCGGGTTTTCTTTTGAAAGTGAGGGTTGCCCGGGACTGATTGCGCCCTACATAACGATCAGCTACCATTTGCACGTTCGACCGTTTCAGTACGCGCCAAGTGGACCTCTCAACTCACTCGGCCACAAAAAGCCGCCATTTCTCAGGGCGGCTTTTTTTGTGCCTGCAATTTACCCTCGACAGGTTTTGCCCCCCAAAGCTTGTACGGCCAAATTTTTCTACACAGGCGTGTAACGCATTCCTGAGGTACCAGGTCTTCGCAACACCTGGCTACCAATCAGGAGAATCAAGCAATGCAAACCCAAACTGTAAAAGCCGTAGCTCAAGCGGACACCAATGACGGTTTCAACCAGTCGAAGCTTCCGATCGATCGTGAGTCGATTCGCTCGCGCCGGCTTCTGCGCCTGATCGAACTGGTAGAGGTGCTTCGCGTCCCGGACAACGATCGCACAATCTGGCAGATGCTGCTCGATGCTGGCGCAAACCCCGACTTCATCCTGTTGCGTGACTGCGACGATGATTCACGGCTCGCCCGCCGCCCCGCGCTGCAGGTGAATGTGAACACAAGCAAGCTGCATGGCTTTCTGGTGATCACTCACAACTCGGACGATACAGGCTTCAAAATCCTGCTCCAGGACAAGGGCCATTCGGTGGCTGTCAAAACGGTCAACGATGTTGTCGTGCGCAAACTTGCCGCAACGCTTGCTGATCTGATCGACGACGGCACCAGACGTGTTGAAATCCCTTCGCAGGGCCTGTCTACAAACGCTGTCATTGCCGGGGACTACCTGCTCAGTTCCTAAACGCTTCACCTGACCCACCGCTTGCGGTGGGTTTTTTATTGGGCGCTGCAAAGCATCCCCTGTGACCAAGAAGAGGGGGTTCAGATGACCATCACCGTACAGTTCAACCACAGTTACAAGCCTCACGGCCGCATTGTGTTCCGCTTAACCGGAGGAGGGGGGACGGCTCTTGTGGGCGTGCTTCACTTCGACATCGCGTTCGATATCGCCGAGGGATCAGGTTACCTGGCACACATCGGCGCCAATGGGTTTGAGGTGTTCGACACGGTCATCGATGCTGATCTACCTGCGGACCTTGCTCCTTACAATATCGACTACCACCTGCGCGCTAGCATCTGGCGTAACCCCGTTGCCGGCGGCACCATGATGGTGAGATTCATCCGACAGTGGCCAGGTTCTCATAGCTGGCTGGTCTACGGCTGTGCACCAACCTCACCGATCAGTGAGGTTGCCTATTCAGCGACGGGCCATGCTTGGTATGACGTGGGAGGGTTTGAACTTTCGCCCATCGTTGCGCCGGCAGAAGAGGCGGGCCTAAACATGGCACAACTGGCGACTATTCCCTCGGTATGGCCTGACTCGGTTGGAGTGCTTCACACGCTGTGCGTGATCCCTCTCAGCTGGCGCCCAGACTACCTAGCGTACTCGAAACTGCAGGTCGCGCTAGGCCGCGGAGAAATGAGTCGAGAGGCGTTCAAGGCACATGTGCTGAACCACGAGCGGCTACATCACCTCTGGTCGAATCCCAATGATGAATACCTAAGTTACCTGGTCCGCCTCGATGACCTGGGCGGCCTTCGCGAGGTAGCGCCGTACAACAACCAGCAACTGCGTGAACGCAAGGAGCTTAGCCGTATGGCCATGCTCTCTTGTCGCTGAAGCAAGCGTTATCGACCGGTCCTTGTGACCGGTTTTTTTATCCAAAAAAAACCGCTGACCTAGATGGCCAGCGGTGGGGTGTTACGTTGATGCCTCAGGCGAAGCTGCGAGTGGCATAGGACACGGAGTCCATACACGCAAACAAGCTATGCGCCTTTTGCTGGAAGAGGCACAAAGCGATTTGATTGAAATGAGTTTTCTCATCAGCGCTCGGCTCCTCATCGAAGGTGAAGCTGACGGTGCCGCCGTATTGACCGCGGTTGTACAGCGTCTCGATGTCAACCAGAGCGATGAGGCGACCGCCTCGCTTGATGTGACGCCCCTCAAACTCATAGTGTTGGTGCCGCAACAAGCCACGCGCTTTTTCGATGGAGATAGATTTGATTGTCGCAGAGCCATCTTTCTGCAGGGTGATTTCGAATACCTGCAAAGCCTCCTTCATGTCGAGCGCGCACTCCACAAACTCAGTGAGCTTGGGATGCAGGCTGAGCGACGCCAGGTGTGTGCCGTTTTCGCGGATGACCCAGACGTAACGACCGCCGACCGTTCCAGTCTTGGTGAGGTGATCCAGGTCATACTGGTAAAAGTCTTGTTTGTATGACTGAAGAAGGCAGTC
Source organism: Pseudomonas sp. NBRC 111131 (assembly GCF_001320525.1). Taxonomy (NCBI): domain Bacteria; kingdom Pseudomonadati; phylum Pseudomonadota; class Gammaproteobacteria; order Pseudomonadales; family Pseudomonadaceae; genus Pseudomonas; species Pseudomonas sp. NBRC 111131. The sequence continues at coordinate 24,146 of NZ_BCBH01000037.1, forward strand.
ATCCGCCTCAACGATGGCACGCATTTGCTCGAACGCTGGTTGAAATTGCATGGGGTCTCTCCTTGAAAGGCTTTTCATGATGCAAGGAGATGCACCACAAGCATGTAGAAAGGAATTTGTAGGGGCGTGTGCAGCATCTCCTGGGGTCAGTTAACAACCAACATTTGGTGAGCCCTCATGTGCCCGAACGATTCCAAGATCTCTCTGCAAGCAGTGGAAAAACTCCTGAGCGACGTCTATGCGTATGACCAGGAACTCAACGACAAGGAAGTATCCCCTGATGGGGACAGCTATAACGATCTCTTACACATGGTCACGCTCCACCTGTCCGCAATGACAGAGGCGGCCCGGGGTGGCGGCCCGCTTCACCAAGGAGGCACGGCTCAACCAGTAGAGGCAGCGCCTGCAGTCGTTCAACCGGTAGCCGCAACCGGCTCTCTGGTTGCCGTGGTGTTGGCTGCCATCGTTGGCCGGTTGTCGTTGAGCAATATCCGGTCGATTCTGCAAGCTTTTGAGCGCTGCTCACAGGAGCAACTCAACGGTAATGCAAACTCACAGCTGATCGCCGGCAAGGCGCTCTCTACGGTCATCTCGCAGGGCGTCGATGCGATGGTCGCCAGCGATCGTAAATACCTTGAGTCTCTGCTGGCGCCGCAAGCGTAAGCAGTCAACCCTACGAACCCGGCGCTGCCGGGTTTTTTTCGTCTGCACAATGAGCTCCGAGCGGGTAGGCTTTCACATCTACGCGACACCACTGAATTCGCGCCGCTATCTTGGCGATGCTGCGGTATGCCCAAAATCAGCCACCACGACGGGCATTCAGGCAAGAAATCGTTGTCATCAGTCAACCTTGCCGTTGCCGAACGATAACTCGGCAATCTCTTTCCAGGCCGATCTGTTCCCTTCCAGCCAGTCTGCTGGATCTTCACCTGCAAACAACTTTTGCAGCCAGTCCGCTTCGCTTGCCAAACGAAGATAATACTGAGGGTGATGTGCGCCTGGTTCGGTGCTCTTCTCAGGCTCTTCATACCGATAAGCCTTTAGGATACGGTCCCCGCAGTTCGTCTTCAAAAACCGGATGAACCGATGCAGATTGCCATGTCCTCCAGCGCCCATACCGCGCTTCAGGTTGAAGTGCTCGTAGATGAAGCCAGTGGCATAGGCCTGTTTGGCTCGATCGTGCCGGACGCACAAAATCATTCCATCCAATCGTCCTCCACAGACGCGCAACAGGTGGAAGGTGACCTCTTTGCTGTCCCTTTCGTACAGGAAAAACTCGCTGTACTCGCTGCCAATGTTTTTCGCTGGAAACATCGGCCCCACACCACTCTCCAACCAGTCCTGTGAGCCGCTCGACCAAGCTATTACGCGATCGAGCATGTCGAAAGATGGAGAAGCAATCCCATCAAGGCAATCCAGCAGGTGAGCAGGGGTTTCCTCACCAATCAGGCGGGCGATACCAGCCAGTGTGGGAGCGTGGCCAGGGAAGAAGACCTGGTCCTTGCGCAAATGTGCAAACAGCAGGTCCAGGCGATCACCTACACCTTTCTGCCAGATCTGCCGGAGGGTCTGGTTCGGTGCAGGCTCAGGCTCCAAGGTAGAGACGTAGGTTTGCAGAATTGCTCGAACCTCCCCCTCGATCGAGCGGTTGTTTTTCTCAGCTGACTCACAAATTGCTTCGTAAATGTGGTCCGGCAAATCCCGGATTCCGACTCTAGCCATAACCAACGCCTCCTAATGAAACCCGACACTGACGCCATAACGACGTCATTATGGCGTCATTTATACACAAGAAATACGGTCAAAACGAGGGCGTTTTGATGTAATTTGATTTTTGTGGGTCTGCTAGGCCTGGAGAAGGGGGAGAATCCGAGTCTGCGCTGCCCAACCACATCCGCTGGCCGCCTTCTCGAACCTCTCTTGCGCCGCATTGAGGGCTTATCAAGGCGGCATCGGTAACCCTGCGGCAAACGCCATTGTGGTCCGGGTTGGGGAAGGGGTTTGGGGAGCAATGGAACCAAAAACCAACGTAAGCCCTACCACCTGCGCTCGGTGCCTTCTTCCCAGGCATCCGCCTCGATGAAGCAGTTGCGCATGTCGGCTTCCTGGCTGATCTCGGTCAGCAGGTCGTGCACGGTCTTGTCCAGCTCGTCGTCGCTTCGATACGAAATGGCCAACTCGTAGTGGCCCGACTCCAGCCGTTTCATGCCGTAGGGTTCCAGGCAGTAGCGCTCGATGTTCTCCTTGGCCCGTTTCCGGCCGCGCACGAACTTGCTGTTATTCACCACCGCCAGGCGCAGGGTGACGGTGGCCACCCGCTCGACAGCGGGCGGCTCTGCCGGCGATGACGACGAGGCCGTGATCTGCTGATCGCGTGACCGGGCGCTCTTCTGGTATGCGCCGATCTCGACACCCCGGTGGCGCAGGTAGCTGTACAGTGTGCTCTTGGAGATGTGTAGCTTCTCGCCGATGGCGCTGACGCTCAGGCGACCCTCGCGGTACAGCGTTTGCGCCGCCATGGCGGTGGCCTCGGCCTTGGCGGGCAGACCCTTGGGACGGCCACCGATCCGGCCCCGCGACCGTGCGGCCGACAGGCCCGCCTGAGTCCGCTCGCGGATCAGCTCGCGCTCGAACTCGGCCAGCGAGGCGAACAGGTTGAACACCAGGCGGCCTTGGGCATGGGTGGTGTCGATGGGGTCATTCAGGCTCTGCAAGCCGACCTTACGCTCTGCCAGCTCGCCGACCAGCTCGACCAGGTGCTTGAGCGAGCGCCCGAGGCGATCCAGTTTCCAGATCACCACGGCATCACCCGGACGCACGTTGGCCAGCAGTTTGTCCAGTTCCGGACGGGCGCTTTTCGCGCCGCTGGCGATGTCTTGGTAGATGCGTTCGCACCCGGCCTGTTTCAGGGCATCGACTTGTAGGTCGGCTTTCTGATCCCGAGTGCTCACTCGCGCATAACCGATCTTCATCAAAAGTACCGTTTACTCGACTACGTTAGTAATAGTTGAACTTTGATAAAGCGTACCAGTTATTTGAACCGTAGCGTGGGGAGCTTAACGAACCGAGCCATTCCTCGATAGAGTTCGGCAAAACCTTGGTTTTCCCGAACTAACCAGACGCCACAAGGGTTTGCGGGCAGGCGCTGGGCTTAAGTGCACTTTCTGTTCCGTTGCTCCCCAAACCCCATCTGCAACCGCTCGCCCGGCAACAGTTTCACTCGCATTGCCTGTTGCGCCACAATGCGTTTGCGGCTCGTAGCCGGCGGCTCACCCGTGATCAAATGATCATGAAATTGCGTGTTCATACCTTCACCCCTGGCCACTCACATTCACATGGCCTGCGCCACCATTCGGTGCACAGGCCGGCGCCATGCCCTGTTGTGTGGCTCTTTTCCCACCAGAACAACGGCGCCGGCCACATCAACCATGGGTAAAAATTCTTTACCTGTAGTGATTTTCGGGCAATTCATCAAAGGAGCTACCTCTGTAGGGGTAGACCTGAATATGCTGGCATGATCCGTGCATTTTCACTCACGTTTAGACCCATGTGGCCGCTCTGATCCCGACAACAGGATTCTGTGGAGATAACCATGAAGAAACGCGTAGCCATTATTGGCGCAGGCCCGAGCGGTCTGGCCCAACTGCGAGCCTTCCAGTCAGCCGAAGCCAAGGGTGCCGACATACCCGAACTGGTCTGTTTCGAGAAGCAGTCCGACTGGGGCGGCATGTGGAACTACACCTGGCGTACCGGCCTGGACGAAAACGGCGAGCCGGTCCACGGCAGCATGTACCGTTACCTCTGGTCCAACGGTCCCAAGGAATGCCTGGAATTTGCCGACTACACCTTCGAGGAGCATTTCGGACGTCAGATCGCCTCCTATCCGCCGCGCGAAGTGCTTTGGGACTACATAAAAGGCCGTGTCGAAAAGGCCGATGTACGCCAATACATCCGCTTCAACACCCCGGTGCGCAACGTTAGCTATGACGACAGCACCAAACTGTTCACGGTCGCTGTCCATGACCACAACACCGACACCACCTACAGCGAGACCTTCGACTACGTGGTCTGTGCCAGTGGGCACTTCTCCACGCCGAAGATGCCGGAGTACGAAGGTTTCTCCACCTTCGGTGGCCGCGTCCTGCATGCGCACGACTTCCGTGATGCATTGGAATTCAAGGACAAGGATATTCTCATCGTCGGCGCCAGCTACTCGGCCGAAGATATCGGCTCTCAGTGCTACAAATACGGTGCACGCTCCATCACCAGCTGCTACCGCACAGCGCCCATGGGCTTCAAATGGCCCGCCAACTGGGACGAAAAACCGGCGCTGACCCACGTCGACGTGGATACTGCCTACTTCAAGGATGGCAGCAGCAAAAAGATCGACGCCATCATCCTTTGCACCGGCTACCTGCACCACTTCCCCTTCCTTGCCGACGACCTGCGCCTCAAAACCGACAACCGCCTCTGGCCGCTGAATCTCTACAAGGGCGTAGTCTGGGAGGACAACCCGCAGTTCTTCTACGTGGGCATGCAGGACCAGTGGTACTCCTTCAATATGTTCGATGCCCAGGCCTGGTTTGTGCGTGACATTATCCTTGGCCGCATTCCGCTGCCCGCCAAAGAGGACATGACTGCCGACAGTCTGGCATGGCGCGAGCGGGAACTGGCACTGGAAACCGCTCAGGAGATGTACGAGTACCAGGGTGCCTACATCCTCCACCTGATCGAACAGACCGACTACCCCACGTTCGACATTGATGGCGTCAACCGCACCTTCCTCGAATGGAAGCAGCACAAGAAGGACAACATCATGACCTTCCGTGACCACTCCTATCGCTCACTGATGGCCGGCACCGTACAGAGGACTCTGACATGAGCAACACCCCCGTTACCCGTTTGCCCAACCGCCAGGCCAAGTCGATCACAGACCCCTTGCCGGACTGGACCGCCGTGGCCGGCGACCCCAGCATGACCACCTGGATCGAATACACCGCCGATGACGGCAGCATGATCAGCGGCTGGTGGGAAGCCACCCCCGGCACCTGGCATGCCAAATATGAGAGCTGGGAATTCATTCACCTGATGGAAGGTTCGGCGATCATCACGCCAGAAGGCGGCGAGCCCGTGGAAGTGGGCCCCGGCGACGCCTTCGTCATTGAAAAGGATTTTGTTGGCACCTGGGAAATTACCGCCCCGATCGTGAAGCACTTTGCGATCAAGCTGAAATAAGCGCTCACCTGTTAAAGCCCGACCGCCCGGCAGCAGGACCACACACCTCTGCCGGGCACCCTTACACTTCGTTGTTCTTCTCTTGCATGCCGCTTGGCTGAAAGCCCTGTGCCTCTAATTCTGATCCAATACGACCACACACTGGTTATTGGCAAAAGCCCCCTTTGCACTGAGGGTTCAACGGGTCATTGCAACACTCCGCACCTTGCGGACGGTAGCGGGAATTGGCCAGTCATTCCGAGTACCACGGTACCTGTGGACAAGCTGCCCTAAGTTTCTGTGGTTACCTACAATATATTGAAGGCCTTGAGCCGATGGTGCTTGTTTTGTCACGTGACTGTGCTTATTTGTGACTGGCAACAGGCGGGAAAATCGTTCAGTATCAGGAAACTATGGATCGGCCGTTGCAGGATACTGCGCACGGCATAGCTGCAAAACGCGCATGCTCGTTTTCACCGGAAGAGAATGACTGTGATATCTCGATTTATCCATTCTCTTCAGGTACCTACAACAGCTCTACAGTCTTCGACTGAGAGCAAATATGCGCATGCGCAGTATTCTAAGGAAGCTGCGAATAAGTCCGCCGCATGGGATAATGCCCGCTGCATACGATTGAGGACGCACCGATGGATCAGCAACTTACATTCGCGGACAGCGAGTTCAGCAACAAGCGCCGTCAAACCCGCAAGGAAAAGTTTCTGGGCCGAATGGACAAGCTGATCCCGTGGGCGCGTCTCGAAGCCGTCATCGACCCTCACTATCCCAAGGCTGGAAACGGCCGTCGGACGTACCCCTTGTCCACCATGTTGCGCATTCACTGCATGCAGCAGTGGTATAACCTCAGTGACCCCGCCATGGAAGATGCGCTGTATGAGATCGCGTCCATGCGGCTGTTTGCTCGATTGTCATTGGACAAGGCCATCCCCGATCACACCACTATCCTGAACTTCCGTCATCTTTTGGAGCGCCACGGTCTGGCTCGACAGATTTTTGAAGAGGTAAACCAATGGCTGTCTGAAGCCGGAGTCCTGCTGAAAGAGGGCTCACTGGTCGATGCCACCATTATCGAAGCTCCCAGCTCCACCAAAAACAAAACGGGCGAACGCGATCCCGAGATGCACCAGACCAAAAAAGGGAATCAATGGCACTTCGGGATGAAGGCTCACATCGGGGTTGATGCCCGCACCGGCATCACGCACAGTTTCACGACAACTGCGGCAAACGAACACGACCTCAATCAAGCCGACCAGCTTCTGCACGGTGAAGAAACATTCATCTTTGCTGATGCGGGTTACCGGGGCGCCGAAAAGCGAGACAAGCTGAAAGATGTCAGCGCGGATTGGTACATTACCGAACAGCCAGGGAAGCTGAAGACACTGAAAAAACACCCTCGGACTTTTTATGTGTGGAATCGTAGGTCTGTACCTGAAGAACCCGGCGCTGGAGAACCAGCTCGGCGCGCTCTTCGAACCCATGTTGCTGGCCATGACCGACCGTGGCCCGGACAGTGCCGGCTTCGCCATCTACGGCGATGAAGTGAAGGATGGCTGGATCAAGCTGACCCTGCAGAGCACTGAAGCCGGTTACGACTTCAAGGTTCTCATGGGCGAGCTGGAAGGTCGCCTGGGCTGCTCGCTGGACTGGTTCCAGAACGCCAGTGCTGCGGTGCTCAAGACCAATGCCGAAGAAGCGGCGGTGCGCGCGGTGATCGCCGAGCTGGCGCCGGCCGTGCGTGTGATGAGCGTCGGCCAGAGCATCGAGATCCTCAAGGGCATGGGCCTGCCGAAAGAAATCTCCGAGCGCTTCTCGCTGGCCAAGATGAAGGGCAGCCACATCATCGGCCACACCCGCATGGCCACCGAGAGCGCGGTGACCATGGAAGGCAGCCACCCGTTCTCCACCGGCCAGGATCTGTGCCTGGTGCATAACGGTTCGCTGTCCAACCACTTCCGTCTGCGCCAGGAACTGCGCCGCCACGGCATCGAGTTCGAGACCGAGAACGACACCGAGGTCGCCGCCGGCTACCTGACCTGGCGCCTGCGTCAGGGCGACTCGCTCAAGGAAGCGCTCGACCATTCGCTGGAAGACCTCGATGGCTTCTTCACCTTCGCCATCGGCACCCGCGACGGCTTCGCGGTGATCCGCGACCCCATCGCCTGCAAGCCGGCGATCCTCGCCGAGACCGACGACTACGTGGCCATGGCCTCCGAATACCAGGCCCTGTCGACCCTGCCGGGCATCGACAAGGCCAAGGTGTGGGAGCCGGAGCCGGCGACCATGTATATCTGGGAACGCAGCGCCTGATTTCGCGATTTTGGAGACCGAACCATGAAAACCATCGACCTTTCCAGCGCCACCGTGCGCGACCTGAACCAGGCCCTGCATGACCAGACCAAGACCCTCACCGAGCGTGAGTGGGTGGTGAGCAACCCGGGCGGCAAGCACAACCTCGCCGTGGGCCTGAACGAAGCACTGAGCGTGGAGATCGACGGCCACGCCGGCTACTACTGCGCCGGCATGAACCAGAAGGCCAGCGTCACCATCCACGGCAACGTCGGTGTCGGCGTGGCCGAGAACATGATGAGCGGCATGGTGCGCATCAAGGGCAGCGCCTCACAGGCGGCCGGTGCTACCGCTCATGGCGGCCTGCTGGTGATCGAGGGCGACGCCGGTGCGCGCTGCGGTATCTCGATGAAGGGCGTCGACATCGTCGTCGGCGGCAACATTGGTCACATGAGTTGCTTCATGGGCCAGGCAGGCAGGCTCGTCGTCTGCGGCGATGCCGGTGATGCACTGGGCGATTCGCTCTACGAGACGCGTATCTACGTCAAGGGCACGGTCAAGTCGCTGGGCTCGGACTGCATGGAGAAACACATGCGTCCCGAGCATCTGGAAGAACTTGCCGAACTACTCAACCGCGCCGGCTTCGACGAAGACCCGGCCAGCTTCAAACGCTACGGCTCGGCTCGTCAGCTGTACAACTTCAAGGTCGACAACGCTTCGGCGTACTGATCGCGCACCCTGCCCGAAGAGGAATTTGCAATGAGCGAAAAAATCACCCCGGTGCTGCGCGAGTCCGCCACCTTCGACCGCCTGTCCATACAGGAAATCCAGCGTGCCGCCGAGACTGGCATCTATGACATCCGCGGCGGCGGCACCAAGCGCAAGCTGCCGCACTTCGATGACCTACTGCTGCTCGGCGCCTCCATGTCGCGCTACCCGCTGGAAGGCTACCGCGAGAAATGCGGTACCGACGTGGTGCTGGGCAACCGCTTCGCCAAGAAACCGATCCACCTGAAGATCCCGGTGACTATCGCCGGCATGAGTTTCGGTGCGCTGTCGGCCCAGGCCAAGGAAGCCCTCGGGCGTGGCGCCACCATTGCCGGCACCAGCACCACCACTGGCGACGGCGGCATGACCCCGGAAGAGCGCGGCCAGTCGCAGCATCTGGTCTATCAGTACCTGCCGTCGCGCTATGGCATGAACCCGGATGACCTGCGCAAGGCCGATGCAATCGAGATCGTCCTCGGCCAGGGCGCCAAGCCGGGCGGCGGCGGCATGCTGCTGGGCATGAAGGTCACCGAGCGCGTGGCCGGTATGCGCACGTTGCCGATCGGCGTCGATCAGCGTAGTGCTTGCCGTCACCCGGACTGGACAGGCCCTGACGACCTGGCGATCAAGATCGCCGAGATCCGCGAGATCACCGATTGGGAAAAACCCATCTACGTGAAGATCGGCGCCAGTCGCCCGTACTACGATGTCAAGCTGGCGGTGAAGGCCGGCGCCGACGTGATCGTCCTCGACGGTATGCAGGGCGGCACCGCGGCGACTCAGGAGGTGTTCATCGAGCACGTCGGCATCCCGATTCTCTCGGCCATCCCGCAAGCCGTGCAGGCCCTGCAGGAGATGGACATGCACCGCAAGGTCCAACTGATCGTCTCCGGCGGTATTCGTACCGGCGCCGACGTGGCCAAGGCCATGGCCATGGGCGCTGATGCCGTGGCCATCGGCACCGCCGCGCTGATCGCCCTCGGTGATAACCACCCGCGACTGGACGAGGAGCTGAAGAAGATCGACTCGGCCGCCGGCTACTACGACGACTGGCAGAACGGCCGCGACCCGGCCGGCATCACCACCCAGGACCCGGAGCTGTCCAAACGCCTCGACCCGGTCGCCGCCGGGCGTCGTCTGGCCAACTACCTGCGCGTGCTGGTGCTGGAGGCGCAGACCATGGCCCGCGCCTGCGGCAAGTCGCACCTGCACAACCTCGACTCCGAGGATCTGGTGGCGCTGACCGTGGAGGCCGCCGCCATGGCCCGCGTACCGCTGGCCGGCACCAACTGGGTACCGGGGCAATTGCAGTACTGAGTCCGCCAGCGCAAATGAAAGGGCCGCAACGCCTGGCGTTGCGGCCCTTTTTCGTCAGCGCGATATTCAGCCGCGACGTTTTTCGTAGCGCACATCACGTTCATCGACGGCGCCCGCCAGCACCCAACCCTGCTGACAGCAGAAACCCTTGGCGTGAATGCTTTCGTGGCCATCGGTAACCAGCCAGATTGCCGGTGGCGTTCGAACAGCGCGTGTTCCTCCGTACGCAACAGACCGCTTTTCAGCATGTGGACAAAGCGACAAGACGAACAACTCGCAGGCCATGACGACGCTGAGTGCTGGCTGTGCAGATTGAAGGAGCTCGCCTCCTGCTTGGTGCGCTGCAAGCTAGTCAATGACTGCCGTCTGGGCGGAGCGGGCAAGGCCTAGTGGCCAAGGCCGCCACTCCGGTTCTAGCCGGTTTCTGCACCCTTCAACAGTCGTCTTCAGAAATCCTCCTAGTGCGCTGAGACGGCGCGCTTCGCCCCGCACTTGTGCATGTTCAGGACGGCATGACGACTGCCTTGTGGCTTACCCCCAGGATTGGCGCGTGATGCGAAATTGGCACATTTCATGCTTTCTCTGTGAGAGCAAAAAGTTCTTCAGGGGAATTTTCTCTGGAGCAAACCGACCATCGCCTTGCGCTCACCCGGAGGGTTTCCGATGACAGCATCCAGTGCCGAACCCATGTTTAGTACCCCACGTTATGCCCTCGAGGCGTCCAGGCATCCAGCCAGTCGCCGTCTTGTGGTCGCCCAGCAGGCCAGTGACGCCGCCGCGCTGCTCGATGATCCGGCCCCGACTCTGCTGCTGTGCCTCGGCGAGGCGCTGCCGGGCAGTGTCGAGCAGGAGAGTCTGCCCAGTTGCGAAGCGCTTTACCTGCGTCTGCAGATGCTGCTGGAACAGGCCCAGGCCGGCACCCGGCTGTACGTCTGTGGCGATGAAAGCTTCCTCTGGCACATTCACAGCCTGGCGCGGCAGGCCGGCCTGCTCGGCGATGAGATCGAACTGTTCAAGCAGGGCACGCGTCGCCGCCTTTACTGCGTGCACTGCGGGCATTTCCAGGACATCGGCAGCGAAGGCGAGTGCACCTGTGGCCAGTGCCGGGTGAAGTTGTTCGTCCGCGAGCATTTCTCCCAACGCCTCGGCGCCTACATGGGTGTCTGCATCGACCCGGATAGCCCCTATGCGCCGGAGGTGCGGTCATGAGCGCGATGATCGAGGTGCAGGTCACCGACGTGCGTCAACTGACCCCGGTGGTGCGCGAGTTCAGCTTGCGCGCTATCGACGGCTCGCTGCCGGGTTTTTCCTGCGGCAGCCATGTGCAGGTGGTGTTGCCCATCGAAGGGCGCACGCTGCGCAACGCCTATTCGCTGCTGGGCGATCCGCGCGAGACCGGTGTGTACCGCATCGCCGTGCGCCTGCAGGAGGGCTCGCGTGGTGGCTCGCGTTACCTGCACGAGCAGGTGCGCGTCGGCGACCGATTGCAGATCGGTGCGCCGAGCAACCTGTTCGCCCTGCATTCGCAGGCCCGTCACCACATTCTGGTGGCCGGTGGCATCGGCATCACACCCTTCATGGCCTATCTGGCTGAGCTCGGCGCGCAAGGTGCTTCGTTCGAACTGCACTACGCCTACCGCAGCGGCCTGACCGACGCCTACGCCGGCGAGCTGCGCGAACGCCTGGGCGAGCGCTTTCATGGCTACGACGCTGCGGCCGGCCAGCGCCTGGACTGCACCAGCCTGTTCGCCGGCAAGCCGCTTGGCAGTCACCTTTACGTCTGCGGCCCGCAGCGCCTGCTCGATGAACTCAAGACTTTGGCTGGCGCCCACGGCTGGTCGGACGGGCGCCTGCACTGGGAGGCCTTCGCCGCACCCGAGCCGGGCCAGCCCTTCACCGTCGAGTTGGCGCGCAGTGGCCAGCGTCTGCAGGTGCCGGGCGACCACAGCCTGCTCGAAGCGCTGGAGGCCGCCGGTGTCGAGGTGCCCAACCTGTGCCGGGGCGGGGTATGCGGGCAATGCACCACGCGCTACCTGAGCGGCGAGGTGGAGCACCGCGATCACTACCTGGATGAGCAGCAGCGCGGTGAGGCGCTGATGCCCTGCGTTTCCCGTGGCGGCGGCTCCGGCACGCTGCTGCTCGATTTGTAGGTATCGCAAGGCCGCCCAGGCCATGCGCATCACAACGATTGAAACGGTGCGCACGACGCACCCTACTGAGGAATCCGCCATGCCCGTCGTAATGAAACCCGTGGAAACCTACCGGGACGATTTCACCTTCAGCAACAGCCCCGAGGCCATTGCCCGTTTTCCCTTTCCGTTTCCCGAAGACAGCTACATGTACTCGGTCAACATCGAACCGGCCACGCCGCGTGAGCCGGGTTCGGTGTTCGAGCACTGGTTCGACATCGACGAGCACTACATTTCGGAGATGGCTGAGCGTGCCTGCGTGCTGGAGAAGGACCCGCAGCGTTGCCTGGTGATGCCGCACATGGCCCAGGCCGCCTGGGACACCCTGGAAATGCTGATGGAGCACCTGGCCGCCGACTACCCCGAGCATTTCGCTCTGGAGCGAGACGGTGATCAGTGGTTGTGGATCAACCGCCCGCTGGGCATCGAGCAGCGCTTCACCTTCGGCGATGCCGGCACGCTGCCGTTCGAGCCGCTGGAGTACATCACGCGCCAGGCGCAGGGTGACTTCGCCGTGCTCGACCAGCGTGACGGCGACTTGTTCATGGACGCTGGCATGGTCACCTGCGCGCCGGACTGGTCGATCAAGTTCGACGCCGGCATGAGCTTCAAGCAGTGGCATGCCCCGGTGCCAGGCGTGGCGCATCAGCTCGGGGTGTTCGACCGCGCGCTGAAGTACCTGCTGAACATCCAGGTCGGCCATCCGGTGCGCCGCCTGAGCTGGACCATGACCATCAACCCGCGCCTGGACACCTCCTCGGAGACCTTCCACGAATGGGGCCATGAGCGCGGCCTGGTGACGCCGGAGAACGTTGCACAGCTGGTGCACCTGCGCGTTGAGCTGCAGTTCATGCCACGCCTGCCGCGCAGCAATGCGCTGCTGTTCGGCATTCGCCACTACCTGATCAGCCTGGAAGAACTGGCCAGCAACCCGGCCTGGGCCTGCCGCCTGCACCGCGTATTGCGCGACCTGCCGGACGAGATCGCCGACTACAAGGGCCTGACCCGCTACCGCCAGACCGTAGTGGATTGGCTGCGCCAGTTCGACCCACAGGCCAAGGCTGCCTGACCTTCACTGAGTTCCCTCTCCCCGGCCCCTTTCCCACACGTGGGAGAGGGGAGACAGAACCCAGCCTGCGTGCGCAGGCTCAACGACGAACAACAGGAGACACTGACATGGCCAATTCCTGGCGTATTTCCGCCCTTGCCGCGCGTCACCGTGCATTGGGTTCCACGCTCTAAGATTGGAGCGGCATGGGCACCGCCTGGACCTATGCCAGCGACCTGGCAGACGAGCACGAGGCGATCCGCACCCGCGCCGGCCTGATGGACGTATCCGGGTTGAAGAAGGTGCACTACGTCGGCCCGCATGCCGAAAGCCTGCTGGAGTACGCCACCAGCCGCGACATCTCCAAGGTTTACCCGGGCAAGAGCGTCTACGCCACGATGCTCAACGAGGCCGGCAAGTTCGTCGACGACTGCGTGATCTACCGTACCGGCCCCAACGCCTTCATGGTGGTGCATGGCTCCGGCAACGGCCACGAGATGCTGGTGCGCTCGGCCCAGGGCCGCCAGGATGATCGTCGCCGGCATCGTCGGCCTGAAACTGGCCAGCCACGAGACGGCGTAGGAGTTGAACATGCATGTACAGGTATTGCAGCACGTGCCTTTCGAAGGTGTCGGCAGCATGGCCGACTGGTTCCAGGCGCGCGGCGCCACACTGCACTACAGGCTCTTCGCATTTAAGGGTGTAGCTGATTTCTAAACCCTTAAATGCGAAGAGCCCAACAACCTACAACATTCTTGGTGAGACGGAGCAATACATGAAAATCGAAAACAGAAGCGTGGAGTTCATTCCAGAGAATGAGCGTTATGGTTCGGCTAAACGTTTGTTCACCATATGGTGCAGTGCCAACATGCAGGTCACCACGATGGTGATCGGCGCGCTGGGCGTGGTGGCGGGGCTGAATCTTGGCTGGACATTCATTGGGCTGATTCTGGGCAACCTAATCGGCTCCATCTTTATGGCGGCGCACTCCGCGCAAGGCCCGCATCTGGGGATTCCGCAAATGATCCAGAGCCGGGCGCAGTTTGGCGTGATCGGCGCTGGCGTCCCGCTGGCCATCGTGGTTCTGGCCTACATTCTGTTCACTGCGGCTAATGGCGTGGTCATGCGGGATTCGATCAAGGCGGTGGTGCCGGTCTCGGATAACAACGCGATCATCCTATTCAGCATACTCACGCTTATCGTCGGCTTTGTGGGTTATGAGCTGATCCATAGGATCGGCGCTTGGATGAGTGCCTTCTCGAGCATCATTTTCGCGCTGGCCGCCTATGCCGTTCTGCAACACGGTCTGCCGGACGGCGTGTGGCTGCTATCGGCAAGCACTTTCAAGTTCGCTATTTTCTGCCTGGTTGTAACGCAAGCAGCTTCCTGGACGCTGGGCTTCGGCCCCTACGTGGCCGATTACTCCCGCTACCTACCAACCTCCATATCCACGCGATCAACGTTTTGGTACAGCTACTTGGGCATCGTGGTGGGTTCCACGCTACTCATGCTGCTGGGCGCCGTCATGGCCGCCACCGCAATGGACGTTACCACCGACCCCGGTAGCGCTATCGCCAAACTGTTCCCTGGGTACGAGGCTATGGCGTACTACGTGATCATCATCGGGGTGCTGCAGTGGAACGTGATGAACCTATACAGCTCGTACATGTCCACCACTACGATCTTTACCGGCTTCAACGGCACCTCGCGGATCAGCCTGTTGACCAAATTCGTCATCATGGCCATTGTCGCTATCATAGTGACTTGGATCGCCATCGCCGCTCAATACAACTTCAGTGCGTACTTCAGTGACATCCTGATCGGTCAGGTGTATGTGCTGGTGCCTTGGAGCGCTATTAACCTGGTGGACTACTACCTGATCCGCAAGGGCCGCTACAGCGTGGCGGCGATGTACGACGTCAATGGCATCTACGGAAAATTTAACTGGAATACCTTGCGCATCTACGCCTTCACCGTGGTCGTACAGATTCCGTTTATGGAGTTGTCTTTCTACAAGGGGCCGATCGCTCGCATCGTCGGCACGGACATCTCGTGGCTGCCCGCGCTGGTCATTCCGGGCGTGCTTTATTACTTCGTAAACCGCAGCAAACAGCTGCATTTAACACCCTTTGGAAAGGCCCACTCGGCTGCCTCTGCCATCGCTAATATGAAACGAGCATGAGCAAGGCTGATACCCGCACGCCGCTGTCCCTGGTGTTCGAAAAATCCAGCGTCGTAATGGTGTCCACGGGTTTGTCGACAGCGTTTATTCTTGCAGTTAACTGTAAAAATCAAACACGTGGAATTTCGATGAAGAGGGTATTGGCGCAACTGGGAAGGAAATCAGTCGTTCGTTGCCGGGCGCATGGCGTTGCCCAAAAGCGAGGATAAAGTCTCGACGTTCGTCCGCGCGGCGACCCACTTGGGCAAGTCCGTCCGCTGTGCCGATTCCGAACGCTCGTTCACCCCGGTTGCGGCGACCGGCGACCCGAAGGCGAAAAGAGCTCGGCTGCGGCGATATATCCAAGGGATGCTTGCCCGCTACTATCGAATCATCCTGGTTCAACGTGTTATCCAATCATCCCGGGCGCCAATCGGCGTACCGGTTATGCTTTTTGCTGAGTATTTCATCTCAGACTGTCCAAATCTGCGCGATAATGTCTTCAAAAGATCCAATAGGGCAGGAGTCGGATGTGAAGCGAAGAAATTTCGACTTGATACCGAATCTAAGTACACCCTCTCGTCTAGCGACGTAACGTTATAGAATCATCTGGAGTAGCTTGGTGCGCGATGAGACCTGAAGAAATTAAAGCTCTGGCATCTATCATCAGTGGCGTCGGAACCGACAGCTTTGGGAGCACTATTGACTCAGGATTGAGGAGGAAGGTCAAATTTGATATGAGCTGCGCATTTCTTTTTGGGTTCAATCATGATGCTATCGTGGTGCATGATGGGTACGGAGGCTCCATTCCCGAGCAAACTCTAAGTTCCTACGTGAGAGGGGGCTATTTACTGGATCCGTTCTATGTCGCCTGTATGAATGGTCATCCGGCGGGTCTTTGGAGGATGAGTGCCCTGGCGCCGGACAGCTTTTTTTCTTCTGGCTTTGCTATTTCAAAAGACATTCATCCATGCGTTTCTTCAGAGCATGGCACATCGGTCGACGAAGTTGGATTCATAGTACCCATCCGTCCTCAGTTAGCAGTTGTATACTCCCTTATGAAATATGCAGATGGTGGCCCCTTTCAAAAATGGGAAATGCAGGAGCTTGCAGCCATCACGCCAATAATAACATCTGCATTTGAGTTGCATTGTCGTATCAACTATAACGAGGTTATCGTCAACCCTGAGCGCGCTGACATTGAGATGGAAGATGCGTTCATGGGGATGATGCGTGGTCAGCTGACAGACGCGCAGAGGCAGGTTGCCAAGTTGATTCTTCAAGGTCACAGTAGTGCTTCGATTGCCAGTAGATTAAGAATTTCTGATGGCACGGTTAAAGTTCACAAACACAACATTTATCAGCGGTTGAATATTTCAACCAATGCTGAGTTGTTTCGCCTGTTCATAAATTATTTGGCCAAGGCCTCCTAGGTAGATGGTCATTCCAAGCCGACGTTATGAAGGGCCAGGTCAACATAGTGTTTAAAACGAAGCGCCGTCGGTTATGCAGCGGAATGAGTGCGGGATGATACTATTTCCTTTTTGGATGGCTTTGCCCTGCCTGACCGCACGCAATTATAGCGGATCTCTCTTGATGGAGAGTATCCAAAATAGGCTGTGTAACACTTGCTGAAGTGGCTTGGGGAGACAAATCCACAGGCCACGGCAACTTCAATGATTGGCAAACTTGAATGTTGGAGCAGACGACGCGACTCCGTAACTCTAAGTTCTAGGTAGTAACGTGCCGGGCTCGTGTAGAGCTGCTCTTTGAATAAGCGCTCTATTTGTCGGTTAGATTTGTTCGCGTAACGAGATAACTGCTCCAGTGACAGGGGTTCTTCTATGTTGGTTTGCATGAGATCTAATACTTCACGAAGAGGTTCACTCACTTTTTTATGAGCAGAAGGACTTGTTCTTTTGAATTGAGTCTCCTCAAATGCAAGGATGTCTATAACCCCATCGGCAACCTTTCCTCCATGAGTCTTCCTAATCCATTCAAGAACCATGGTCAACGCGCCTGATGGGCTAGCAGCAGTCAGCCGATCTTCGGTGACCGTAAAACTATCGTTCGTAACGACACAGTCCTTGGCCAATTCCGATAGAGCTGCTCTATGCTCTGGGTGTATTGCGCATCGGTATCCATTGAGCAATCCTGCTTCACCAAGAAACCACGCACCGCTCCATAGGCCAGCTAAGGCACTCCCACATTCTGCAACAATATGAGCGGCCTCTCTCAACGCTGGGTAGGTCTGTAGCGGCGTTCGCAGGCCCCCACATATGACGAATAGATCGAGGTCTACAAGGTTCAACCGCGTTAGGGCCTCTGTTGGATGAATGATAAGGCCTAAATCGCTAGCAACTGCCGCGCCATCCACAGTGAAAGTTCTGGTGGAGAACGCATCATGGGTGATTAAATTTGCGGTAACCAATGAATCTAGAACCTGCGTAAACGCTGGTAGAGAGAAATGCTCTAAAAGGAGAAATCCGACTTTTTTGTTATGTGGTTTAGATTCGCCTTTGTCTAAAATTTTAAAATTTTTCGTTTCGGTGGATTGGCTAAAAAATCTTCTTCTTGTCATAAGTCACCTACATTGGGGTCGTCTCAGAAAACGGAAAATAAAGCACGCTAAGCCGGTTGCAGCGGCCGTAGCGGCCTGAACTTGCCCGCGCCGATCTTGGCGCTGCTGCGCCAGAGGTAATCGCCGGTCAGGTTGATGTGCTCCCAGCCGAGCGGCGACAGGTACTGCAACAGGCCGTCATCGACGGCTTGACCGTGGCCACGCAAGGCGTTCGCGGCCCGCTCCAGATAGACCGTGTTCCATAGCACGATGGCCGCCGTCACCAGGTTGAGGCCGCTGGCCCGGTAGCGCTGCTGCTCGAAGCTGCGGTCGCGGATTTCCCCCAGGCGGTTGAAGAACACGGCGCGGGCCAGCGCGTTGCGCGCCTCGCCTTTGTTCAGCCCGGCATGCACGCGGCGGCGCAGCTCGACGCTTTGCAGCCAGTCCAGGATGAACAGTGTGCGCTCGATGCGTCCCAGCTCACGCAGGGCGACGGCCAGGCCGTTCTGGCGCGGGTAGCTGCCAAGCTTCCTGAGCATCAGCGAGGCCGTCGCCGTGCCCTGCTTGATCGAGGTGGCCATCCGCAGGATTTCATCCCAATGGGCGCGGACGTGCTTGATGTTGAGCGTGCCGCCGATCATCGGTTTCAACGCCTCGTAGGTGGCATCGCCCTTCGGGATGTAGAGCTTGGTGTCGCCCAGGTCACGAATGCGCGGGGCGAAGCGGAAGCCCAGCAGGTGCATCAACGCGAAGACGTGGTCCGTGAACCCTGCCGTGTCGGTGTAGTGCTCCTCGATCCGCAGGTCGGATTCGTGATACAGCAGGCCGTCGAGCACGTAGGTCGAGTCGCGCACGCCGACGTTCACGACCTTGGTGTGGAACGGCGCGTACTGGTCGGAGATATGGGTGTAGAACGTCCGCCCTGGGCTGCTGCCGTATTTCGGATTGATGTGGCCGGTGCTCTCGGCCTTGCTGCCGGTGCGGAAGTTCTGGCCGTCCGACGATGACGTGGTGCCGTCGCCCCAATGCTCGGCGAAGGGATGTCGGAACTGCGCGTTGACCAGCTCGGCCAGTGCCGCCCCGTAGGTTTCGTCGCGGATGTGCCAGGCTTGCAGCCAGGCCAGCTTGGCGTAGGTCGTGCCGGGGCACGATTCCGCCATCTTGGTCAGGCCCAGGTTGATCGCGTCGGCGAGGATCGTGGTCAGCAACAGGTTTTTGTCCTTGGCCAGGTCGCCTGACTTCAGGTGGGCGAAGTGCCGGGTGAAGCCCGTCCATTCGTCTACCTCCAGCAGCAATTCGGTGATCTTGACGTGCGGTAGGATCATCGCCGTCTGGTCGATCAGGGCCTGTGCGGTATCGGGCACCGCCGCATCGAGCGGCGTGATCTTCAGGCCCGACTCCGTGATGATGGCGTCCGGCAGCTCGTTGGCCAGCGCCATGCGGTTGACGGTGGCGAGCTGCGTTTCCAGCAGCGTCAGCCGGTCATGCAGGTACTGGTCGCAATCGGTGGCCACGGCCAGCGGCAATTCGCTGGCCTGCTTGAGGCTGGCGAATTTCGCGGGCGGCACCAGGTAGTCCTCGAAGTCCTTGAACTGGCGCGAGCCTTGCACCCAGATGTCGCCGGAGCGCAGCGCGTTCTTCAGCTCCGACAGCGCGCACAGTTCGTAGTAGCGCCGGTCGATGCCGGTGTCGGTCATCACCAGCTTCTGCCAGCGCGGCTTGATGAACTCGGTCGGCGCGTCGGTGGGCACCTTGCGGGCGTTGTCGCTGTTCATGCTGCGCAGCACCTCGATGGCGTCGAGTACGTCCTTGGCGGCGGGCGCGGCCCGCAACTTGAGCACGTCGAGAAATTCCGGCGCGTAGCGGCGCAGCGTGGCGTAGCTCTCGCCGATGCGGTGCAGGAAATCGAAGTCCTCGGGTTGCGCGAGCCGCTGCGCTTCGGTGACGCTCTCGGCGAAAGCATCCCAGGACATGACGGCCTCGATGGCGGCGAACGGATCGCGGCCCGCTTGCTTGGCCTCGATCAGCGCCTGGCCGATGCGCCCGAACAGCCGCACCTTGGCATTGATCGCCTTGCCGGATGCCTGGAACTGCTGCTGATGCTTGTTCTTGGCGGCATTGAACAGCTTGCCCAGGATGCGGTCATGCAGGTCGATGATTTCGTCGGTGACGGTGGCCATGCCCTCGATGGCGAGCGCCACCAGGGTCGCGTAACGCCGCTGCGGCTCGAACTTCGCCAGGTCGGCGGGCGTCATCTGGCCGCCCTCGCGGGCGATCTTGAGCAGCCGGTTCTGGTGAACCAGCCGCTCGATGCCGGAGGGCAGGTCGAGCGCCTGCCACGCCTTGAGGCGTTCGATGTGTTCCAGCATGTGCCGCGAGTTCGGTTTGACCGGGGATTGCCGCAGCCAGGCCAGCCACGTCGTCTTGCCGTTGTCGCGGCGCTTGAGCAGATCGTCGAGGCGACGGCGATGCACGTCCGTCAGCGGCTCAGCCAAGGCGTCGTAGAGACGCCGGTTGGCGCGGGTAATCGCTTCGGCGCTCGCCCGCTCGACGGCGTTGAGGGCGGGCACAATGACCGACTGCCGCCGCAGGTGCTCGATCAAGGCTCTGGCCAGCACGATGCCCTTGTCGGTTTGCATGGCCAGCTCGGTCAGCAACTGGACAGCCTGCCGGTAGTGGCCAATCGTGAACGGCTGGAAGCCGAACACCGTTTGCAGCTCGACCAGGTGCTCGCGTCGGGTCTGCTCACGCTGCCCGTACTCGTCCCAGCTTTCGATGCCGACCTTGAGCTGGTTGGCGACCAGTCTCAGCAATGGCGGGAACGGTGGCTCATCAGCGCCAAGGATGACGCCGGGAAAGCGCAGGTAGCAGAGCTGCACCGCGAAGCCCAGCCGATTGGCCGGGCCGCGCCGCTGCCGGATGATGGAGAGGTCGCTTTCGCTGAACGTGTAGTGACGGATCAACTCATCCTTGGTGTCCGGCAACGCCAGCAGGCTTTCGCGCTCGGCGGCGGAGAGGATCGAACGGCGGGGCATGCGGTTTCCTTCTTCTTGAAAACGTAGGTTTGTGACAAGCCCGCCAAGGCAACCGGCGCGGCACGGGAATCAAGGCATTGCGATTCTCGAAAATAGTTCTTGAAATTCTATTCTTGATTGCATATCATCTCAACGAGTTTCGATAAGAAAGGATGCCCATGCGACCGTCTGTTGTGCTTGACATGAAGCGAAGCGCAGTGCGTGAAGCGGTAGGCCGCTTTCGCGCCGCGAACCCGCGCGTCTTCGGCTCGGTGCTGCATGGCACCGACCGGGATGGCAGCGACCTCGACCTGTTGGTCGATGCGCTGCCCGGTGCCACGTTGTTGGACTTGGGCGATTTGGAAGAAGAACTGAAATCGCTGCTCGGCGTTGACGTCGATCTGCTGACTCCGGGCGACCTGCCGCCGAAGTTCCGGGCCAAGGTGCTCGCGGAGGCGCAACCGATATGAGCGAGAACCGCCTGCCCGATTACCTCGACCACATTCAGCAGGCCGCAACCGATGCGCGCAGCTTCGTGGAAGGGATGGCCAAGGACGACTTCTTGGCCGACAAGCGCACCCAGCAGGCCGTCATCATGAGCCTGATCGTCATCGGCGAGGCGGCCACAAAGGTGATGGATGGCTACGTCGAGTTCACCCAGGCGCATGCCGACGTGCCGTGGCGCAGCATGCGCAATATGCGTAATCGCATGGCTCACGGCTATTTCGACATCAACCTCGATGTGGTGTGGGAGACGGTACAGGAATGGCTGCCGGCGTTGCTCCAGCAATTGCCCGCCGTGCGTCAGGATGCCGACGATGAAGACCGTAACGACAAAGGCATGGAGCCATGACCAATCAAGCCGCCGATGTTCGGCCCCTCTGGCGTGTTCGATCCCGCGACCTATGAGCCGCGCTCGGGCAAGACCTTCTGGATGGCCGCAACGGACGTGAGTTCGCTGGTGGGCAAGGAGGCAGCAGCCGACACGCTCATCGGCAACTGCACGACCGCACGACCAGCCTCCCGTTCAAATTCGAGTTAGAACTCATATCCAGCCTGTCTGGGGGCACTGTGAAAGAGGGATCTCCGATGACTGTTGAATCGAGAATATTTTCTGTAGCCGAGTATGTTCAGCCGTCCGAAGGCGAGCCTATTCGTTCCGTTGTGCTTGAAACCCGAGACTCAATTATCGTGGTTTGGCATGTCCATCCCGGGCAGGAAATTGCGGCTCACATTCATCCTCACGGCCAAGACACGTGGACTGTTTTGTCGGGAATGGCTGATTACTTTCAGGGCAATGGGATTGTTCGTGCCCTCAGGGAAGGTGAGATAGCCGTGGCAAGACCGGGCCAAGTGCACGGGGCGCGAAATACAGGTACCGAGCCATTTGTGTTCGTCTCGGTTGTGGCATCAGCCAATGCCGGTTTCGTATTGGCTGAGCGATAGAGCCCAATCTCTGGAGTTGGTCCAATGAGCGGTCGGGGAGATAGGTAACAGACATGCAGCGGACACGGCTGCTAAACCAGGTCGCAAACCTCCTTGCGTCGCAGCGTGCCGCAAGCGACGCGATCAATCGAATGGGGTCGGCATGAGACTGAACACCATCCAGTTCCCGACCGCGTAGCCGCCTGTCCTGCCGATCAGGTCTTGACCATCGACGCCTGGGATCAGTCCTGAATGTTCTTGGAGACCACTACGTTATGAGCCGCAGCCGCCGCAAAACACCCATCGTCGGGCACACGACCTGCGGCAGCGAGCGCGAGGACAAGAAGCTCTGGCATCAGCGCTGGCGCACCCGTGAGCGCACGGCGCTGACCAGCGCGTCGCCCGAAGCCCTGAGCGCCCATCTGCCCCTGCTGGAAAACCAGGCCAGCAGCGTCTGGTCGATGGGCAAGGATGGCCGCTCCTACTGGCCCGTCAAGCGCCAGGCCGCCACGGCGGATCGCATCGCCAATCACAAGGGACGCAACCCGCAAGAACGCGCCTCCCTGAAAAAGCGCCTGCTGCGCAAGTGGATGAGCAAATGAAGCTCTCCTTCCATCAGCACATTGCGCTGTTCTGGATGATCGGTGCTCCGGGCGTCTTCGCGCCCGTGATCGAGAACGCCAAGCGGCCCGATGCCGGCGCCGTCATGGCGTGGGGTGTCGCGATCGTGGCGGTGATGATCCTCTTCACCCCTTTGCTGCTGCGCTGTCCACCATTCCGGCGCTGGTATGGCCGGACGGATGCGCTGTCGGAGCGGCAGCGCCAGGCGCTTGCCGAGCGCGGCCTGCGCCGCTACTACCAGACCGCTTTCGATGACGGCTACGTGCCCCGCGTGATGCCCTACGTGTGGCGCATCATCTGGACGGTCGGCGGGTTGATGGCTGTGACCGCCGTACTGCCTACCAACACCGGACGGCCAGCCTTCGATGCCTTGGTGGTCTTCTCGACCTGGTATCCGATAGGCGTGATGCTGCTGGTTTTCGCGTCGAGGCCCCTTGGCCGGTTGATTCGCCAAAGAGCACAGGAGCGGCGGAAATGAGCACGTCAACCATCGAGGCGCTGGCCAGCGCCTGGGCAAGGATTGCCGAGGAAGCGGAATTCCCCGCTGACTACGAGGGGACTGCCACACCACAAGCGCATCGGGCTAGCGAAGCTATTCAGGAGCAGATTCGGGAGCGCATCGTCGCCACCAACGACATGCGGCTGTTCAGCCTGCTGCACCTGCTGGGTCAGGCGTCGCTGCGCATGGAGCAAGCGCTGTGGCCGGAGGATTACGAGCGGATGACGCGCGAGGTTGAGGAAGCCCTGCGGCAAGCCACCGACGCCAACGCCAGATCGTACACCCACGAAGAAGTGATGCAGGCGATGCAGGAACGCATCGACCGGGCGCGAGACAAGCCATGTTGATTGGCTATGCGCGCGTCTCGACGCAGGATCAGAACCTGGAGCTGCAACGCGAAGCCTTGAGCAAGGCCGGATGTAAAAAGGTCTTCGAGGACAAGGTGAGTGGCACGCGGGCAGACCGGCCTGGCTTGGCCAAGACGCTCGAAATGCTGCGCGAAGGCGATACTTTGGTCGTCTGGAAGCTCGACCGGCTGGGCCGGTCGGTCAAGCAACTGGTCGATCTGGTCGGCGATCTGCACAAGCACGGTGTCCAGTTCAGGAGCCTCACCGACTCCATCGACACCGGCACACCATCCGGGCGGTTCTTCTTCCACGTCATGGCGAGCCTTGCCGAAATGGAGCGCGAGCTGACCGTCGAGCGCACCCGCGCCGGGCTGGAAGTCGCCAAGCAGCTCGGCCGCAAAGGCGGCCGCAAGCCGAAGATGACCGACAGCAAGATCGAGTCGGCCAAGAAGCTGCTGGCCAGCGGGGTGCCGCCCAAGGACGTGGCCAAGAACCTCGGCGTGTCCATTCCGACGCTGTACCGCTGGGTGCCAGCCTCCACGCACGCTTAGCGTGCTTTATTTTCCGTTTTCTGAGACGACCCC
>NZ_BCBH01000038.1:0-47191 GCF_001320525.1 Pseudomonas sp. NBRC 111131
ACCTGAGTCTTTGCGGGTTAACACAACGTTACTGTAGCTCACGTAGGGCTGGCTGAATGCGACGGTCAACGCCCTTGCTGGTGTAATTGAGGCAGAGGCGATAGATATGTCAATCCGGTTGGAGACCAAGGCAGGAATACGGTCAGGTGATGCTGTCTCTACTATCTCGGCATTGACCCCTAGGGCTTTTGCCATGTCTTTGCAATAAGCGACATCGTAACCATCAATCTCACCGTTGGCAGTCCGA
Source organism: Pseudomonas sp. NBRC 111131 (assembly GCF_001320525.1). Classification (NCBI taxonomy): domain Bacteria; kingdom Pseudomonadati; phylum Pseudomonadota; class Gammaproteobacteria; order Pseudomonadales; family Pseudomonadaceae; genus Pseudomonas; species Pseudomonas sp. NBRC 111131. The sequence goes on from NZ_BCBH01000038.1 coordinate 248, forward strand.
TAGCCGGCCGGAGGGAAATCCAGCTGCACCCCGCATTTCAGCGTTTTGGTGGACAAAATCCGATCAAGCGTCGCATCAGCGTAGCTTGCCCCGCTGTACACAGCCGATGCTGTCATCGCGATCAGTAGCGTACGTGCCGAAGCTTTTACGGTTATTTTCTTCATTGTGGCTTTCCTCATAACGCTTGTTGGAAGGTATTCCGCGCAAACCGTCACCGTCTCGTCTGGCGCGGTCGCTCTACCCCATCAACTGCATCAATGATGAAGGGTCAAGCGACAACACACAGGCGGAAAGTGTAAACGATTACGGTCTCAGCAGCATTCATGCCAAACTTTCGATGACCCGCTAATAGGGCGTAATCCCTCCCAACCAAGCAGTAATTTACAGTTTTCTACCACCGTTTATGCCCAATTAACGTGCGTATCGTGAGTGTAAACCCTCATTTCGCACCAAATAGGTGCATGCATTTTTATACTCATCAGAACTCTAGCTCGACCACTGAATTGGACCACTTTACTTCTCATATTGTAATCGTTTACAGTTCTGTCTGTCAGCTCTGCGAGGATTCCACATGGACAAGGCAGCGGCCTCTACGCCGTCATTTAATGAGCTCGTGAAAAAGAACCTTCACTATGTAGCTGAAGGCGAAGGTGAGCTATTAATCCTGATCTCCGGGTTAGGGGGGCAAGGCAATTTTTGGAGAAAGGTTTCATCCGAGTTCGCTGAAACGCACCGCGTTGTGACGTTTGATCATCCAGGTGTCGGGAAATCAACGAGCTTCGGTCCGCAATCCATCGGCAAAATCGTTGATACGGTGCTGGTTGTTGCAGACATGTACGGCGCAGATAGATTTACGTGTTTAGGACACTCCACAGGTGGCTTGGTAGCTCAAGCATTGGCACTGGACCATGCTGACCGTGTCAGAGAATTGATCCTCAGCAGTACCTGGGCGCAGCCTAATCACCGTTTCAGGCAGTTATTTGCGCTGCGTAGGCATTTGCTTGAAGTAAGCGGCGCTGATGCTTATAGGCTAATAGGACAGCTTTTCGCATATTCACCAGAATGGTTTGAGCAACATTTGGCTTCATCGCATAAGCCGGCTTGGTGCCAGGGGAACTTAGCGATTAATTTGCTACAGTCTGAGCGTATAGACATGTTGCTAAACTATCAGAGAGCTAGTGAGTTGCCTGGGCTATCACTACCAACTCTAATCATCGATGCTCCAGATGACTTGATAGTACCTCAATGCCACGCAGACGAACTTCAAAGACTAATACCCCAAGCTATCCGCCGTAGTTTATTGGGAGGCCACTTTACGCCTATTACTAACCCATGTGATTACTCCAAGCTCATCAAGGGATTCATAAATCGACATGATTAAGACCACTCCTAAACGCATAGCATTTATTGGGAACGGTGCTATTGGGCATCGAGTTTTCCATACTATAAAATATGAGCTGTCACCACGTTCAGAATTTGCTTTCTTGGTCCGCAACAATGAAAAGAATATAACCACCCAAGACAATTTAAGCATTTTCTCTAAAGCACAAGATCTACTGGACTGGCGTCCAGATTTGGTTATCGAATGTGCAGGCCATGACGCTGTGCAACTACTAGTGCCAACACTGCTTCGCAGTGGGATTGATGTTGTCATCGTTTCGGTCGGTGCGCTGGGGGACGCTAAACTTCGTTCGACCTTAGAGTCAGCGGCTGAAACAGGTGCTGCACGTATGATCGTCGTATCTGGAGCCATCGGAGGACTCGACGCCCTTCAATCAAGTCGTATGGCAGAATTAACCTCCGTCAAATATATAGGCCGTAAACCACCAGTAGCTTGGAGCGGAACTCCTGCTTCGGAAAAAATCAATTTGAATGCAGTAAAAGAACCTTTGATTATCTTTGAGGGTTCGGCATCAGAGGCCGCTATGCTCTATCCCAAGAACGCAAACGTTACCGCTGCTGTAGCGCTAGCTGGGGTTGGCTTCGACGATACCCAAGTCATCTTGATCGCAGACCCATCCGTAATAAAAAACGTGCATGAACTTCAAGTAGTTGGTGAGTTCGGCAGCTTTACTATCCATCTCGAAAATAACCCACTGCCTAGCAATCCCAAAACTTCTTGGCTCGCCGCTCTCAGCATCGAAGCGACCTTGAAAAAATACCTAAATCCACAGTTGATCTAGCCGAGACTTATTTTATGAGACTGAATGATAAAGTCACACTCATCACAGGTGCGGGTGCCGGCATTGGTGAAAGCACTGCCGAACTGTTCATAAAAGAGGGAGCCAAAGTCGTCGTTGCTGACCGCAACTTCGCAGCTGCAAGGGCTGTAGCCGAACGTCTTGGTAAAAATGCGTTCGCCGTTGGAGGCGATGTGAAGGTGGCGGAAGATGTTAAAGCGATGGTCTCAGCAACCTGTGAGCGCTTTGGCGGTCTGGACGTGCTTGTCAATAACGCTGGCTTTGGTTGCTTAGGTACTGTTGAGACGCTGGATGAAAACGCATGGGATGACGTGATCGATGTTAACCTCAAAGGGGTTTTCCTATGCTCGAAATATGCTATTCCTTACCTGCGTAAGAGCAAGCAGCCTGCGATTGTTAATATTGCGTCAACTATTTCGGTGGTGGGCATCAAAGACCGTGCAGCGTATGTTGCCGCTAAAGGGGGAGTCGCGGCGCTGACTCGGGCTATGGCGCTGGATCATGCTGCTGATGGTATTCGTATCAACAGCGTGGCACCTGGTGTAATCGAGTCTAGCTATTACGACAAAATTTTCGAACAGGTTCCAGATCGTGTAGCGTTTCGCGCTGGACTGGAAGCGCGTTCGCCGGTCAATCGTATGGGACAGCCCAGTGAGATCGCCTCAATGATCCTGTTCCTCGCTTCAGATGAGTCGTCGTTCGCCACAGGTGCAATGTTTACTGTGGATGGTGGTTACACCGCTTGGTAATTCGCGCTTTCGGGAGATAAAGCTATGGTTCACGAATTACGTCAATATACTCTTACTCCCCAAGGTTGGCATCAGTACCGAGAACTGTTTTGGACCATAAGCATGCCAATACGGGGAGATGAACACGGTCGCTTGTTGGGCTGCTGGGTCGAAGAAGCCGAGCAAATCTTCACGTTCTTCCATTTATGGGAATACGATTCACTGGACGAACGAACGAGTCTTCGTTCACAGCTTTCAAAGGATCCCCGATGGACAGATAATTTTTTGCCGCTCTCGAGATTGGTCGTTGATCGTCAGGATCTAAAATTCCTAAACCCACAATTTGATATACACACGGTCATAAGCGGCGATTCTGGTCAACCTGTGTATCTGCATGCATACGATTGTGTTCCCGGGTCAGCTATAGTCGTTACTGGTAAACTGGGGGAAAAATACGTTTGGACAACGGAATGTCCAGATCCCAATTTAGTTCTTTGCCTAAGCCATAAAAGCTTTATAGCGGAGATAGAAACACTGAAGTCAGCAGACGGCGTAAAATGCATCAAGTCTGTCAGCACACGAAAGCTATTCTCCGTCAAAGCTTAGCTATGGCTTGATCCTTAGATCTAAATTGGTCCTCCTAGCTGAGCAGTTATTTTATAGCGGATGGACCAACAGCCGGTAATCAATGGATTGCACTGGGTGAGAGGCCAAGGACGCCTTCTCACCTTCGCGGCCGCGTGATCTCGGGACTGTATTTTTTACGCTTGGACATCAACACCCCTTCGGCTCGATGTGAGCTTACTCGAAAGTGTCCGTGTTAGTGGGGTAGAAGCCTAAGTTCGGGCGTCTGTCCAAAGCCATCCAATAACGATGATATGCAGCGCACTGTTCGCGGCACGATCACCACCTCAATTGAGGCGGTGTCGGGTGACCTTTCCTGAAGAGACCTGGACTGAGGAAAACAATTCTCGTGCAAGATCGTCAACCGAGGCTGCAATCATTAAATCTAAGTCCGCTTTTTCGTCATGCAGTGCTAGATAACGCCGCCCCAGCGACTTTAGAGTAATCCGGTAGACGGACGCGAATTGACGATAACTTGACAGATCTGGACGCCATGCTCCCAGTGTTATGGTCAGTTGCATGCGGGTCAACGTGCCTAGTAAAGCGCCTGGCCTGTATGGCAGTCTTGCGACACACCTTGAGCACACGTAACGATGCGACCATGCCGCCTTGTTTTTTGGGGTAACTGTCCGAATACCAGCGAAGGCCGCGTGTGCGGCATTTCCAGCATCCCAGCCCAACTAAATCCTCACCTCGTAATCAATAAGTAAATCTTACAATCCGCGAGACGACTGGAACGCAAATTATTGTAATGTCGAGATTATCGACTAGCCAGAAACTGGAAGATTTATTTAAGATGACTCTTTCGCTATCATCCATTCGCACGTGTTTTTCAACTGCCTGGATACCTGATGCTGACTGCCCTGTTGTTTGACCTAGACGGCACCCTGACCGATACCGATACCCTGCATTTGCAGGCCTTCCGCCAGTTGCTGCGCGACTATGACGGTCGTGAACTGACCCAGGCCGAGTTCGATGCCCAGGTCAGCGGGCGCGCCAATGGCCAACTGTTTGCCGAGTTGTTCCCGAATGCCAGCCACCAGGAACGCGTGGCGCTGGCCGACCGCAAGGAAGCCTTGTTCCGCGAGCTGGCCCCTGCACTTGAACCCATGCCGGGCTTGCTGCGCCTGCTGGAGCACGCCCAAAGCCGCGGGATTGGCATGTGCGTGGTGACCAACGCGCCCCGGCTCAATGCCGAGCACATGCTGGCCGCCATGGGCCTGAACACGCGCTTCGAACAGGTGGTGGTCGCCGATGAACTGGAGCGACCCAAGCCAGACCCCTTACCCTACCTGACCGGGCTTCAGCGCCTGGGCGCCGTTGCCGGTGAGGCGCTGGCATTCGAAGATTCGTTACCCGGCGTAAAAGCTGCGAGCGCTGCCGGTATCGTTACCGTGGGCATCGCCACTACACAGATACCCGAGCGGTTGCAGGCTGCAGGGGCGAAGCTGGTGGTGGATGATTTCGATGATCCGAGGTTGTGGCGGTTGATCGAAGCGATGCAGGGTTGAATCGCCTATTGGCCATGGCTCCATTCGTCGCCATTGGGTTTCTGCTGTCGAATCCCCGCACGCTGGCTCGACCAACTGTTGAATCCCCAAGCGCGGAGTAACCGCCATGAGCAATTCGACAACAGGCCATGCAGTCGTCTCACGCAGTCAATGGCTAGCCGCCCGCCGCCAACTGTGGCTGCACGAAAAAGCGTTCACCCACCAACGCGACGAACTGGCAGCCGCTCGCCGCGCCCTGCCCTGGGTCAAGGTCGAGCAGCCTTACCGTTTCCACGGAGCGAGCGGCGAGCAGTCACTGAGCGACCTTTTCGCCGGGCGCAGCCAGCTGCTGGTCTACCACTTCATGTTTGCCGAGGGCTGGAGTGAGGGCTGCCCCGGCTGTTCCTTTCTCGCCGACCACTTCGACGGCGCCAACCTGCACCTGGCCCATCACGATGTTTCGCTGGTCGCCGTATCGCGCGCGCCTTACCCCGAGTTTCAGGCGTTCCGCCAACGCATGGGCTGGCGCTTCCCCTGGTACTCGTCACACGGCAGCGGCTTCAATGAGGACTTCGGTGTCAGCGTCGGCACCCAAGGTGAACGGCAGTACAACTACGAACCTTACAGCGGCAGCGAAAGCGAGCTGCCAGGGCTGAGCGCTTTCTACCGTGACCCGGACGGCACGGTCTACCACACCTACTCCACCTATGCCCGCGGGCTGGACATTCTGGTCAACACCTACAACTTCCTCGACATTGCGCCACTGGGGCGCAATGAGGCCGGGACCATGGACTGGGTGCGGCATCACGATCGGTACGAGGGGCATACCGGGAAGCCGCACTGCTGCCACGACGCGTGATGGTCAGCCCCTCACCCCGAGCATCCCCCGCTCGACGATGAAGTCGATCACCGCCTGCAGGCCTTCGCCCTTCTTCAGGTTGCTGAACGTCCATGGGCGCTCCGGGCGCATGCGCTGAGTGTCGCGCGCCATGACCTCCAGCGAGGCACCAACATAGGGCGCCAGGTCAGTCTTGTTGATCACCAGGAAATCCGATTTGGTGATGCCAGGGCCGCCCTTGCGCGGGATCTTCTCACCTTCGGCCACGTCGATCACGTAAATGGTCAGATCGGCCAGCTCGGGGCTGAACGTGGCGCTGAGGTTGTCACCGCCGCTCTCCACGAAGATCACTTCCAGGTTGCCGAACTTGCGCGCCAGGGCTTCGACGGCAGCCAGGTTCATCGAGGCATCCTCACGGATGGCCGTGTGCGGGCAACCGCCGGTTTCGACGCCAACGATGCGCTCGGGCTCCAGGGCGCCGGCCTCCGTCAGGATGCGCTGGTCTTCCTTGGTGTAGATGTCATTGGTGACCACGGCAATCTGGTAGTGATCGCGCATGGCCTTGCACAGGCATTCGAGCAGCGCAGTCTTGCCAGAGCCGACCGGGCCGCCGACACCGACGCGCAGGGGTTGCTGATAGCTTTGCATGTAGGCAGTCCTCAGGAACGGAACAAACGGGTGTATTGGGTTTCGTGACGCGATGAAGCAATGGCCAGCAACGGCAGGCCGCCACCGAGCTGCTCATCACCCAGGGCCAGGGCCTGGTCGAGCACATCGGGCAAGGCCGCGCCCAGGTCGCGCAACAGGGTTTGCGCCGCCTGCTGACCAAACGGCACCAGCTTGACCCCGGCCATCACCGCGCCTTCAAGCCAGGCGAAAGCATGCCCAAGGGCAAGCTGGCGCAGCGGGATCGACCAGTGCACGGCAAGCCATGCCAGGCCACCCAACTGGCTGAGCTCCAGGCTGGCACGCCAGGCCGGCGCCTGGCCCAACTGCCAGCCGTCGAGCAGCCGCGCCAGGGCTGCGCCACGCTGTTGCTCTTCAAGGCGCAACTCGGCGGTTTCCCGGTTGGCCAATAGAAAGCGGCTCCACCGACCAAAGGCGTCGGCATCGTCAGCCTCGCAGGCGTGGTACAGGCGCGCCAGGACCGGCCAGTCCAGATAACAGAGGGTGTCGTGCAGCTGTTCATGCTGCCAGGCACTAAAGCTGGCCGTGTCACGCACCCAGCCAGCCTCCACGGCCCATTCCAGGCCTTGTGAGTAGGTAAAGCCACCCACCGGCAGGCCGGGGCTGGCCAACTGCAGCAGGCGCAGCAGTGCCAGGTCGCTGCTCATCAACCGGCCAGCACCAGCGCGGCGCCGGCCAGCATGCCGCCACCGAAGGCTTTCTGCAGGCCGCTGTGGCGGCGCAGCAGGCAACCGAGGGCAAAGCCTGCTACCAGCAGCAGGCCGCTGACGGTGACGAAGCCAGCGCTGAACACCCAGAACGCACTCGGGGTCGCTTCCACGCCGTGAGCCCAGCCATGGAACAGGGCGAACACTGGCATGGCCAGCGCCAGCAGCAACTGCCGGCTGGGCAGCAGCACCGCGACGGCAGCCACCAGCACGGAGGCGGCGATCATCGTTTCCATACCCAGCACATCACCAAACAGGTGGCCACACACAGCACCTGCGAACATCGACGCCAGGGTCGCCAGTGGCAGGGTCAGGTTGCGCCGGGTCAAGGCCGCCAGCACCCCGGTGCCCAGCAGCATCAGGAGGTGGTCCAGGCCCGTCAACGGGTGCAACAAGCCATCGTGCAGCGGGTTGCTGTCATGGCCAGGGTGGGCGAAGGCTGGCAATGCGATCATCAGCAGCACAAGGGCGAAAGTCTTTTTCATGGTTGGCTCCTTTGGGGCAGGTCAGGCTGGCAGGCGCACGAACGGATGGTCGTGGCCGTGGTTGTGGCTGTGCGGCGCGCTCTGATAGGCGCCGGCTTCCGGTTCGAACGGTGCCTGTTCGGCTTCCACCGTCAGGCCCAGGCCGCGCAGCATGTCGTCGAGGACATGGTCGTGCTGATAGCGCAGCAGGCCGGGTTCGATCTGCAGGGGCACGTGGCGATTACCCAGGTGGTAGGCAGCGCGAGCCAGCAGGTGCGGGTCGCTGCAGCGCACCGTCGACACCGCTTCGGGTGCAGCGAGCACACGCACCACCTGGCTGCCACTGGCATCGGCGAGCAGCTCGCCGCCGCGCAGCAGGTGGCCGCGCTCGAGCATCAGGCCGGCCTCGCGGCCGTCGTCGAGGGCCACGCGCAGGCGGCTCTTGATGCGGCTGTCGACGCTCAGGGTGACAGTGCCGGTGACCGTGTCGGCTTCATCGATTCGCCGAGTCAGAACAATCATCTTCGCTCCTTCAGAACAGGAAATAACGCTGGGCCAGCGGCAGTTCGTGGGCCGGCTCGCACACCAGCAGCTCGCCGTCGGCACGCACCTGGTAAGTTTGCGAGTCGACTTCGATCACCGGTTGCAGCGTGTTGTGGACCATGTCGGCCTTACGCACCTGGCGGCAGCCGTGGGCCACGCCGATCAGGCTCTGTAGCCCCAGTTGCTGTGCCAGCCCTTGGTCCATGGCGGCCTGGGGCAGGAAGGTCATGCGCGTGGCATGGCGGGCCGCCCCGAGGGCGCCGAACATCGGCCGGTAGTGCACCGGCTGCGGGGTCGGGATCGAGCCGTTGATATCGCCCATGGGGGCGGTGGCGATCATCCCGCCCTTGATGACCAGGGCAGGCTTGACCGCGAAGAAGGCCGGCGACCACAGCACCATATCCGCCAGTTTGCCCACTTCGATCGAGCCCACTTCATGGGCAATGCCATGGGTGAGCGCCGGGTTGAGGGTGTACTTGGCGATGTAGCGTTTGACCCGGAAGTTGTCGCTGTAGCTGCTATCTGGCGTCAAAGGGCCGCGGCGCAGCTTCATTTGGTGCGCCACCTGCCAGGTCCGCAACACCACTTCGCCGACCCGGCCCATGGCCTGGGAATCGGACGAGGTCATGGCAAAGGCGCCCATATCGTGCAGGATGTCTTCGGCGGCGATGGTTTCACGGCGAATACGCGACTCGGCAAAGGCCACGTCTTCGGCGATGCTTGGGTCCAGGTGGTGGCAGACCATCAACATGTCGAGGTGCTCATCGACGGTGTTGACCGTGTACGGCAGGGTCGGGTTGGTCGAGGACGGCAGCACATTGGCTTGCCCCGCCGCACGGATGATGTCCGGCGCGTGGCCACCGCCGGCGCCTTCGGTATGGAAGGTATGGATGGTGCGATCGCCGATGGCGGCCAAAGTATCTTCAATGCAGCCGGATTCATTGAGGGTGTCGGTGTGGATGGCCACCTGAATGTCCATTTCCTCGGCAACACCCAGGCAGCAGTCGATGGCGGCCGGCGTCGAACCCCAGTCCTCGTGCAGCTTCAGGCCCACCGCACCGGCGGTGATCTGCTCGCGCAGGGCTTCAGGTTGCGAGGCATTGCCTTTGCCCAGCAGGCCGATATTGATGGGCAGGCAATCGGCGGCCTGGAGCATGCGTGCCAGGTACCAGGGCCCCGGGGTGCAGGTGGTGGCATTGGTGCCGGTGGCCGGCCCGGTGCCACCACCAATGAAGGTCGTCACGCCACTGGTCAGCGCCTCTTCCACCTGTTGCGGGCAGATGAAGTGGATGTGCGAGTCAATGCCGCCTGCGGTAACGATCTTGCCTTCGGCCGCGATCACTTCGGTGCCAGGGCCGACCGGCACGGTCACGCCGGGTTGCACGTCCGGGTTGCCAGCCTTGCCGATTGCCGCGATACGCCCGTGCTTGACGCCGATATCAGCCTTGACGATACCCCAGTGGTCGATGATCAGGGCATTGGTCAACACCAGGTCCATGGCCTGCGCGGCGAGCATCTGGCCTTGCCCCATACCGTCGCGGATGACCTTGCCACCGCCGAACTTGACCTCTTCACCGTAGACCGTGAAGTCTTTCTCCACTTCCACCCACAGCGCCGTATCGGCCAGCCGTACACGGTCACCTACGGTGGGCCCGAACATGTCGGCGTAGGCCTGGCGCGAGAGACGGCTCATGCCCTGCCCTCCAATGCGCCCATCACCTTGCCCTGGAAGCCGTAGACCTCTCGCTTGCCGGCATAGGCCACCAGTTGCACAGTGCGTGATTGGCCCGGTTCGAAGCGCACCGCGGTGCCAGCCGGGATGTCGAGGCGAAAGCCGCGGGTAAGCTCGCGGTCGAACATCAGTGCGTCGTTTACCTCGTAGAAGTGGTAATGCGAGCCGACCTGCACCGGGCGGTCGCCATGGTTGGCCACGCTGACGCTGACTGTTTCGCGGCCGACGTTGAGTTCGATGTCGCCGGCGGCAACCTGAATTTCACCTGGGATCATGCTGGGCTCCTGCGCCAGGTCAGACGATGGGGTCATGCACGGTCACCAACTTGGTGCCGTCGGGAAAGGTTGCCTCGACCTGCACGTCATGGAGCATCTCGGCGACACCGTCCATGACCTGCTCGCGGCTGATGACCTCGCGGCCAAGGCTCATCAACTCGGCCACCGTGCGGCCATCGCGGGCCCCTTCAAGCACCGCGGCGCTGATCAGCGCCACCGCCTCCGGGTAGTTGAGCCGTAGGCCACGGGCCAGGCGCCGTTCCGCCAGCAGCGCAGCGGTAAACAGCAGCAGTTTGTCTTTCTCTCTTGGGGTCAGCTCCATGGCGCTCTCTCAGGTGGCCCAGATGCGCGGCGGGCACGCCGGCAGGCCGAGAACGGCCGGCCGCAGCACGTGCCAGAGGCGCTGCAGGGTGTGTTGCAGGTGTTGGTTGTCGTGGTCGAGCAGGCGGATTACCAGCAGCGAGCCGAGCAAGGTCGCGCCAGCAGGGGTGCCATGTTCCTCAAGCAGGTGCCTGGCTTGTTCCAGTACGGTCTGGTCTGCTGGCGTCGCGCAGAACGTAGCCACCAGCGGATAGCCCCCCAGCTTGTCGAGCTGGCCGCCGCAGATACGCAAACGTTCGTGCAGGCCAGGGTCGTCGGGCAGCTCGATGCACAAGCGGCTGTCCACAGCGCCAAGCTCGAAGCGCTCTGCCATCACCGGCCGCCCCAGGCACAGGGTTTCCCAGGCCAGCAGGCGTGCACCGGGCGCGAGGGTGAAACGGCTGTCGAGGCTGGCACGGGCACCGGAGAAGAAGATACTGTCCTGGGGCAACCACTCCAGCGTACTGCCCGCTTGCAGATGAAAGCGTTGGGTCAGCCATGCCGTGGGGCCGATGCTGCGGTAGAACTTGCTCGCACCGGGCATGGTCAGCAACGCATGGCTACCGGGTTCGAGGTGGATGTCCAGATCCAGCCGGTCACCGGCAACGATGCCGCCTGGCGGGTGCAGCACATAGACGTGGCACGGTGCCCCTTCGGGATAGAACGGGCGCTGCACCAAAAGAGGTCCGTAATGGCGGCGCGCACCAAGGCGGGTCACACCCTGGCGTTCGACGAAGCGCAACTGCAGGTGGGCGCTCCAGCCTTGGTCCGGTTGCGGTGAATCGATCTGCTCCGCGAGCGACATCCTGCGGCCCCTGATATCCGTGGCCTGACGGCCGTTATAAGGGTCGGGGCAACACGCCGGTGCGCGGTTGGCCTGACCACTCGATCAAATTCGAATGCTGGGGATATAGCAGGTAGCGGGCCAACTACGCAGGTGAAGGTAAATGAAATCTCTGATCGTCGGCGCTGGCATAGGGCACGCCATGGCCTGATGCCCGGTAATGGGGTTGGGGCTTGGCCCTGTTTCAGTGCTGCGGTACAGTCCTGCATCGATAACGGCCAAGGATCTGCCATGCCCCTCGCCCCCGCCATCCCGGTCCTGCGTATCTTTTCGGTCGACAAGGCCAAGGCGTTCTACCTCGACTTTCTCGGTTTCACCCTGGACTGGGAGCACCGCTTCAGCCCAGACCTTCCGCTGTATGCGCAAATTCACCGCGACGGCCTGATCCTGCACCTGAGCGAACACCACGGCGACGCCTGCCCCGGCTCGACCGTGTTTGCCCGCACCGATGCGTTGCGGGCGCTGGAGCGCGAGCTACAGGACAAACAGTACGGCTACGCCCGCCCGCAGGCCGAGCGCGTCGACTGGGGACTGCAGATGCAAATCCACGACCCGTTCGGCAACCTGCTGCGCTTCTGCCAGCAGACTGATGGCGAGGCCGCACAATGAAAGCCTTGGGCAAGCGCGAGCTGGCACGCCTTGAGCGGGAATTGATCGCCTGCCTGACCGACGCCTGCGAAACGGCCAAGGCGCAAATCGTCGGTTTCACCTGGCTGACGCACCGCCTGGACCCAGACGAGTTCCCCGCCAGCCTGCGTATCACCTGGGTATTCGAGCGCGAGGCGGACAAGGCTGCCGCTGTGGCGGGAGCAGCGAAAGTGCGCATGCTCAAGTTGACCTGCCAAGCGCTTGACGAGGCGGGTGTGAAGCTGGATCACCCCGCCTGGCATGTGCGCTTCGACAGTGAAGAGGCCTGCGCACGCAGCCATGCTGGCGATTGGAACAGGCGGCTGGAGGCCAGCCGCAACAGCGTTCGATCCCCTGGCCGCTGAAAACCCACCTATAGCCACCTACCGTCCGCACCAATTCGTGACTGGCCGTTCCCGATCTGCGACGGATGTATTATCGTGGCGTGGTGCGCATATAACAGCAGCCCGAGCGATCGGGCACTTGCAAGACAATCGAGGGTGTCATGAGTAACGAAAGCATTAACTGGGACAAGCTGGGTTTCGACTACATCAAGACCGACAAGCGCTACCTGTCCGTATGGCGCAATGGTGAGTGGGACAAAGGCACCCTGACCGAAGACAATGTGCTGCACATCAGTGAAGGCTCAACCGCCCTGCACTATGGCCAGCAGTGCTTCGAAGGCCTCAAGGCCTACCGTTGCAAAGACGGCTCGATCAACCTGTTCCGTCCCGACCAGAATGCCGCGCGCATGCAGCGCAGCTGTGCGCGCCTGCTGATGCCCCACGTGCCGACCGACGTGTTCATCGAGGCCTGCAAGCAAGTGGTCAAGGCCAACGAGAAGTTCGTGCCGCCACACGGTAAAGGTGCCCTGTACCTGCGCCCATTCGTAATCGGTACCGGCGACAACATCGGCGTGCGCACCGCCCCTGAGTTCATCTTCTCGGTGTTCGCCATCCCGGTTGGCTCGTACTTCAAAGGCGGCATGAAGCCGCACAACTTCCAGATTTCCAGCTTCGACCGTGCGGCCCCACAAGGCACTGGCGCGGCCAAGGTCGGTGGCAACTATGCCGCCAGCCTGCAGCCAGGCGCTGAAGCCAAGAAGGCCAACTTCGCCGATGCCATCTACCTCGATCCGCTGACCCACACCAAGATCGAGGAAGTCGGTTCGGCCAACTTCTTCGGCATTACCGCCAACAACGAATTCGTCACCCCTAAATCGGCTTCGGTACTGCCAGGCATCACCCGCCTTTCGCTGATGGAACTGGCGTCCTCGCGCCTGGGCCTGACCGTGATCGAAGGCGATGTCGAAATCAACAAGCTCGACCGCTTCATCGAAGCCGGCGCCTGCGGCACCGCTGCAGTGATCACCCCGATCGGTGGCATCGAGTACAACGGCAAGCTGCACGTGTTCCACGACCTGGAAAAGGTCGGCCCGGTCACCCAGAAGCTCTACAACGAGCTGACCGGCATCCAGAGCGGTGACGTCGAAGCGCCAGCCGGCTGGATCGTCAAGGTCGCCTGAGACACTGCGCTACGTTGAACGACGGGGTGTGCCAGCGCTTGGCATGCCCCGTTTTTTTTGGCCGAATGTGCCGGCGATGGCGCCGCTGCAGGCAAGCGCGGCCAGATGAATTTTTCTTAAATCGCCGTTTGGCTATTCTTTGGCACAATCAAGTCTCCTTTAGACGCCCAGGAACCAGCATGCCACGCGTACTGACCATCGAAGACGACGCCGTTACCGGCCAGGAAATCGTCGCCGAACTCACCAGCCACGGGCTGCAAGTGGATTGGGCCGACAATGGCCGTGAAGGCCTGGCCAAAGCCATCGCCGGCGGCTACGACCTGATCACCCTGGACCGTATGTTGCCTGAGGTCGATGGCCTGACGATCGTCACGACCCTGCGCAACCTGAAGATTGCCACACCTATCCTGATGATCAGCGCGCTATCCGACGTCGATGAGCGCGTACGCGGGCTGCGGGCCGGTGGCGACGACTACCTGACCAAGCCTTTCGCCTCCGACGAGATGGCCGCACGGGTTGAAGTGTTGCTGCGACGCAACAGCGTGCCGATGACCCAGACCCGCCTGCAGGTCGCCGACCTGCAACTGGACCTGATCAGCCACGAAGCGCGCCGCGGCGAGCAGACACTCAACCTGCTGCCCACCGAATACAAGCTGCTCGAGTACCTGATGCGCCACAGCGGCCAGGTGATCACACGGATGATGATCTTCGAGGAAGTGTGGGGCTACCACTTCGACCCCGGCACCAACCTGATCGACGTGCACATCGGCCGCCTGCGCAAGAAGATCGATTCCCCCGGGCAGTCGCCGCTGATCCGTACCGTACGGGGCTCCGGCTATGCCATTGCTGAACCCGTCTAAGGGCTGGAGTTCGTCGACCAGTCGCCTGCTGGCACTGTACAGCTTCCTCTTCGTGGCCTGGAGCAGCATCCTCATGGGGGTGCTGTATTTCGAGGTGACCAGCTACCTCAACAAGCTTACTCGCCACTCCATGTTGCAGCGCCAGCACCTGTTCGCGCACATGAGCGGCAAGCAGCTGGACGATGCCCTGATCGCCAGCCAGGCCTTCGAGGAACGCGCCTTCGATGCCTACGGCCTGTTCGACGCCCAGCTCAACCCACTCGGCGGGCGTATCCGGGCCGTTCCGCCGGAACTGGGCCTGGACGGCAAGGTGCATGAGCTCAAACGCTGCCTGGACGCCGACGACCCGCACATGCCACGTGACAGCTGCGATGCCGTGGCGATCAAGGTGCAGGATGGCCGCTGGCTGGTCCTGTTCCGGGACAATGGGTCGCTGTTCGTGGTCACGCGCATCATTCTGCACGCGCTGTTATGGGGCATCTCGCTGACCCTGATACCGGGTTTCGCCGGCTGGTACTTGTTGCGCCGCCGGCCTTTAAAGCGCATTCGCGCCATCCAGGCACAGGCCGAACTGATCGTTGCCGGCGACCTCACCCACCGCCTGCCGCTATCGGCCCGGCGCGACGAACTGGACATGCTGGCGGCTATCGTCAACGCCATGCTCGACCGTATCGAACGGCTGATGCACGAGGTCAAGGGCGTGTGCGACAACATCGCCCATGACCTGCGTACACCACTGACCCGCTTGCGCGCGCAGCTCTACCGCATTCGCCAACAGAGCGAGTTCGACTCACCACAAGCTGAGGCGCTGGACCAGGCGATTGGTGAGACTGATACCTTGATGGCCCGTTTCCGCGGCCTGTTGCGCATCAGTGAGCTGGAGGACCGCCAACGTCGAGCCGGCTTCGTTGAGCTAGACCCGCACGACCTGCTGGTGGAGCTGCACGACTTCTACCTGCCGCTGGCCGAGGATGGCGGTATTCGCCTGTACCTGCAGCAACCAGGGCAGTTGACCGCCCTGCACGGTGACCGCGAATTGCTGTTCGAGGCGCTGGCCAATTTGGTCGGCAATGCCATCAAGTTCACGCCGGAAGGCGGCCGGGTAGCCATTACGGCCACACAGGATGAACTGGGCGTTCATATCGCCATCGAGGACAGCGGGCCAGGCATTCCGGAAGAAGAGCGCACCGCTGTGTTGAAGCGGTTCTATCGCAGTGAGGAGGGCCACCGCCATCCAGGGTTCGGGCTGGGGCTTTCGATCGTTGCGGCGATCGTTGACCTGCATGGCTTCGGGCTTGAGGTAGGGGAAAGCGAATTAGGCGGCGCCAAATTGGTCTTGCATTGCCACTTGGCGGCACTGGCTAAATAACATTTGGGGCTGCGCTGGCAGCCCCAAATGCTCGATCAGTCGGCCAAACGCCAGGTCGTCCCGCCCTTGCCGTCTTCCAGTACCACACCCATGGCGGTCAGCTGGTCACGGATACGGTCGGATTCGGCCCAGTTCTTGTCAGCCCGCGCCTGCAGGCGCGCCTGGATCAAGGCTTCGACTTCAGCCGCGTCGACTTTGCCTTCGGCGCCGGCGCGCAGGAAGTCATCGGCCTCCAGTTGCAGCACACCCAGCACATCCCCCAGCTCGCGCAGGCGGCCAGCCAGACCGGCAGCGGCCTCGACATCGCCGTCGCGCAGGCGGTTGATCTCGCGCACCAGGTCGAACAACACGGCACAGGCTTCCGGGGTGCCGAAATCGTCGTTCATCGCCACGCTGAAGCGCTCGACAAATTCCTCACCGCCCTTGGCCGCCACCCGCGGCAAGCCGCGCAGTGCGTGGTAGAAGCGCTCCAGAGCACCCTTGGCATCACGCAGGCTGTCTTCGGAGTAGTTGATGGCGCTGCGGTAGTGGCTGGCCACCAGCAGGTAGCGCACCACCTCGGGGTGATACTTGTCGAGCACATCACGGATGGTGAAGAAGTTGTTCAACGACTTCGACATCTTCTCGCCATTGATACGGATCATGCCGCAGTGCATCCAGGCGTTGGCGTACTGCTTGCCTGTGGCGGCCTCGCTCTGGGCGATCTCGTTCTCGTGGTGCGGGAACTCCAGATCGCTGCCGCCCCCGTGGATGTCGAAGCTCTCGCCCAGGCAGCAGGTGGACATGACCGAGCACTCGATGTGCCAGCCCGGACGGCCCGGGCCCCACGGCGAATCCCAGTACGGCTCGCCCGGCTTGACGCCTTTCCACAGGACGAAGTCGAGCGGGTCCTGTTTGGCCTCGTCAACTTCGATGCGGGCACCAATGCGCAGGTCTTCAATCTTCTTGCGCGACAGCTTGCCGTAGCCGACGAACTTGCCAACCCGGTAGTACACGTCACCGTTGCCCGGCGCGTAGGCATAGCCTTTGTCGATCAGGGTCTGGATCATCGCGTGCATGCCGGCGATATGGTCGGTGGCTCGCGGTTCCTGGTCAGGCTTGAGGATGTTCAGGCGGCGTTCGTCCTCGTGCATCGCGTCGATCATGCGGGCTGTCAACGCGTCGAACGACTCACCGTTCTCGTTGGCCCGGTTGATGATCTTGTCGTCGATGTCGGTGATGTTGCGCACGTAGGTCAAGTCGTAGCCGCTCTTGCGCAGCCAACGGGTGACCAGGTCGAACGCCACCATGCTGCGGCCGTGGCCCAGGTGGCAGTAGTCGTACACGGTCATGCCGCACACGTACATGCGCACCTTGTTGCCATCGAGCGGCTTGAAGACTTCCTTGGTTTTGCTCAGCGTGTTGTAGATGGTAAGCACGGCGATTCCTTAGCTGCCCCAGGAGTCACGCAGGGTGACGGTGCGGTTGAACACCGGGCGGCCCGGCTGGCTGTCCTTGAGGTCGGCGCAGAAGTAGCCTTCCCGCTCGAACTGGAAGCGGTCTTCTGGCTGCGCCTGGCCCAGCGACGGCTCGGCGCGGCAACCGGTGAGCACCTGCAGCGAATCGGGGTTGATGTTGTCCAGGAAGCTGCCGCCCTCCTCGGTCTTTTCCGGGTTCGGCGAACGGAACAGGCGGTCGTACAGGCGCACTTCGCACTCGACGCTGCCTTCGGCCGGCACCCAGTGAATCACGCCCTTGACCTTGCGGCCCTCAGGGTTTTTGCCCAGGGTGTCCGGGTCGTACGAGCAGCGCAGTTCGACGATGTTGCCGTCGGCGTCCTTGATGGCCTCGTCGGCGCGGATCACGTAGCTGCCGCGCAAGCGCACTTCACCGGCCGGCTCAAGGCGCTTGTAGCCTTTAGGCGGCACTTCCATGAAGTCGTCACGGTCGATGTACAACTCACGGGCAAACGGCAGGACGCGTACACCCATGTCTTCTTTCGGGTGGCGCGGCAGTTCGAGCTGCTCGACCTGGCCTTGCGGATAGTTGGTAATGACCACTTTCAGCGGGCGCAGCACGCACATGGCGCGCGGTGCGCTGCGGTCCAGGTCGTCACGGATGCTGAACTCGAGCATCGACATGTCGACTACGCCATCGGAACGGTTGGTACCGACCATCTCGCAGAAGTTACGGATCGACGCCGGGGTGTAGCCACGGCGGCGGAAGCCCGACAGGGTCGACATGCGCGGGTCGTCCCAGGCACTGACGTGCTTTTCGTCCACCAGCTGCTTGAGCTTGCGCTTGGAGGTGATGGTGTAGTTCAGGTTCAGACGGCTGAACTCGTACTGGCGCGGGTGCGCCGGCACGGGCAGGTTGTCGAGGAACCAGTCGTACAACGGGCGATGGCCTTCGAACTCCAGGGTGCAGATCGAGTGGGTGATGCCTTCGATGGCATCGGACTGACCGTGGGTAAAATCGTAGTTCGGATAGATGCACCACTTGTCACCGGTCTGGTGGTGATGGGCATGGCGAATACGGTACAGGATCGGGTCGCGCAGGTTCATGTTGGGCGAGGCCATGTCGATTTTGGCGCGCAGTACGCGCTCGCCGTCCTTGAACTCACCCGCCTTCATACGCGCGAACAGGTCCAGGTTCTCTTCGACGCTACGGTCGCGGAACGGGCTGTTCTTGCCAGGCTGGGTCAGGCTGCCGCGGTATTCCTTGGCTTGATCAGGGGTCAGGTCGCAGACATAAGCCTTGCCACGCTTGATCAGTTCAACGGCCCAGTCGTGCAGCTGGTCGAAGTAGTCCGAGGCAAAGCGCACCTCGCCGGCCCAGTCGAAGCCCAGCCATTTGACGTCGGCCTGGATGGCGTCGATGAATTCCTGGTCTTCCTTGGCCGGGTTGGTGTCGTCGAAGCGCAGATGACAGACGCCGCCGAACTCCTTGGCCAGGCCAAAGTTGACGCAGATCGACTTGGCATGGCCGATGTGCAGGTAGCCGTTAGGCTCCGGCGGGAAACGGGTGACGATGCTGCTGTGCTTGCCCGAGTCCAGGTCGGCCTGGATGATCGGCCGCAGGAAGTTCGCAGGGACAGCGGGGGCGCCTTTGGCAGCGGCGTTGGGCGCGTTGTCGGCAGTGGGCTTGCTCATAGGATCCTTGAATGCACGTGTCCGGCCTGGGTAGGCCGATTGAATCAAAGGGCCTATCATAGCCGAAGCAGTCAAGCTGCTGACAGCCGGACACCGACAAACTGGCGCGTTTTATCGCGATCCGTGCAAAATGGCCGCTGCGCGCCATGTGCCGCGGTCGCCCGATCCTGCGTCAGGTGATTACACGCGCCCTGCGCAGCCTATTTCCGAATGCCTTGAAAGAGCGAATTTCAGCATGTCCAAAGTCAAACTGAGCACCAATCACGGCGATATCGTCCTGCAATTGAACGCCGAAAAAGCGCCACAAACTGTTAAGAACTTCGTTGAATACGTCAAAGACGGTCATTTCAATAACACCGTGTTCCACCGCGTGATCAAGGGCTTCATGATCCAGGGCGGCGGCTTCGAGCCGGGCATGAGCCAGAAGAAGACCCGCGCCAGCATCCAGAACGAAGCCGACAACGGCCTGAAGAACACCAAGTACAGCATTGCCATGGCCCGCACCATGGAGCCGCACTCGGCGTCCGCACAGTTCTTCATCAACGCCTCCGACAACGACTTCCTCAACCACAGCGGCAAGAACGTCCAGGGTTGGGGCTACGCGGTATTCGGCGAAGTGACCGAAGGCCGTGAAGTGGTCGACGCCATCGAGAAGGTCGCCACCGGTTCCAAGGCTGGCCACCAGGACGTCCCGAAAGACGACGTGATCATCGAGAAAGCCGAGATCATTGAGTGATACTGCTGATCTCCGATCTGCACCTGCAAGAAGAACGCCCGGACATTACCCGGGCGTTTCTTGATCTGCTCGACGGCCGCGCGCGTCATGCCACGGCACTGTACATCCTGGGCGACTTCTTCGAAGCCTGGATCGGCGACGATGCCATGACACCCTTTCAGCAGTCGATCTGCCAGGCCTTGCGCCAGCTGAGCGACAGCGGCACGGCGGTGTATTTGATGCACGGCAACCGTGATTTCCTGATTGGCCAGGACTTCTGCAAGGCCGCCGGCTGCACCCTGCTGGCCGACCCGAGCGTGGTCACCCTGGGCGGCGAACGAGTGTTGCTGATGCACGGTGACACCCTGTGCACCCGCGATGTCGCCTACCTGAAAATGCGCCGTTACCTGCGTAATCCAGTGAGCCTTTGGATTTTGCGGCACCTGCCGCTTTCCACCCGACAGAAACTGGCGCGCAAGCTGCGCAGCGAGAGCCGCGCCCAGGTGCGCATGAAGGCGACGGAAATTGTCGACGTCACGCCGGAGGAGGTGCCAAAGGTGATGGCGGCGCACGGAGTGAAAACGCTGGTGCATGGCCACACCCATCGGCCGGCGATCCACAAGCTGGTGGTCAATGGCGAACCGGCCCGGCGCATCGTGCTGGGGGACTGGGACCGTCGCGGCTGGACCCTGCAGGTGGATCCGCAAGGCTTCCAGCTTGAGCCGTTCGAGTTTTCCTGAAGGGGATCGCTTGGCCATACCGGCCCTCCAGACTCGCCTTCTGAAAGTTGACGCTGTGGGAGCGGGCTTGCCCCGCGAACACGCGAAGCCGGTGCCAACCACCGCGTCGCCTGTGTTCGCGGGGCAAGCCCGCTCCCACCTCAACCCTGTTCAGGCTTGCGCGTTATCGGCGATAGGGCCGAGACAGGCGCTCAACTCAGGGCCGAATTGCCACGGCCCCCTTGTCCTGCTCGCTGATCACATACTGCCGATACTCAGGGTCCGCCTTGATCTGTGCCTCGGTGAACGGAATCGGCGCCAACTGCTTGGCTGAAAACGCCCGGGTCTGGTCACTCGAATGGGCCGAAGCGGCCTCGCTTGACTGCGAGAATGCCAATAGCCCGCGCGCCTGTGGCCCCTGCTCGGTGAAGCTGACCAGTTGCAAGTAGCTGGTACCGCTGACCACCAGACGTTTGCCCGGCCCGTGCGGCACGCTGAAGATGGCGTTGTATACCCCCAGTTCCTGCGGGCCGCCTGGCACCGGCGTGCCATCGAGCGCCTGTTGCACTTGCCCCCATTGACTGCCCTCGTCAACACCGTCCTGCGCCACTTGCTGCAATGAAGCCAGTGCCGCCTCGTGCAGCAGCTTGCGTACCGCCGCCTGCTCTACCGCCAGCCCGCGGGGGGTGTGCTGCGGGTCAGCCGGGTCAAACGCCACACGCCAACTGTCCGGGTGCTCGGCCAGGGCGTCGACCATGTTCTGGAAATGCACCAGGCCGATGCCACTGTTCAGGTCAGCCTTGCCGTTCCAGGCCGACAGGCTCGCGCACAGGGCCTGCACATCGGTTTGGGCACCTTTGCACCACTGGCGAAGGTCCGGCAGCACCAGGCGGGCCAGGTAGACCTCGTCATCCAGCACCATGTTCTGCAAATCATCGACGCCAACCTTGGCCTTGCCTTGCAGCCGCTCCAGCGCGAAGCGGCCCCGCATGCCCAATGGCTGGTCATTGCGGCTGACCAGGGGCGAATAGCCCGTCAAGGGCTGCGCCGGGTTGACCATCCAGGCTGGGTCGTTGGAGTTTTGCACGAAGTCGCTGCGCTCAAGGCTCGGCAGCAGGTGCGCAGGAAAGATGCCAGGCTGCGCCGCCTGCGCATCGACCTTCCAGTGGCAGGCGCTGCGCGAACCATCCAACACCACCAGGGGCTCTGGCGCGGCCGGGTTGCCGCATTGGTTCAACAGCGGCTGGTCCACGTAGGGCACCACCGACTGGTTCAGGTACAGCGCCCGGCCATCGGCATCGACGGCCAGGGTATTGACCCAGGGTATGCCTTGCAGTTGTCCGATCGAACCCTTGAGGGCATCCAGGCTGTCGGCCTGGTTGATGCGGTACCACTGCTGCAGCACACGGGTATTGTCCAGGTTGGCGTCGCGCAGGCTGTAGGCAACGGTATTGTCCCAGTCCAGCCGGCCTGGCCACTGTACGATGGGCCCGAAATTCGAGCTGTAGACCTGACGCGTTAGCTGGCTCAACGTACCGTCGTCAGCCTTGACCGTAACGCTTACGGTCTGCCGGGCCAGCGGTAACGACTGGCCATCGAGCAGATAGCGGGTTGGGTCCTTGGGGTCCAGTTGCAGGCGGTAGAGGGTGAAGTGCTTGGAGGTATCGACTGTGTGGGTCCAGGCCAGGTGCCGGTTGAAACCGATGTTCACCACCGGCAGGCCGGGCAGCGCCGCGCCCATCACATCCATTTGGCCAGGAATGGTCAACTGCATCTGGTAGAAACGCATCCCGCCCATCCACGGGAAATGCGGGTTGGCCAGCAGCAGACCGCGACCATTGGCCGAGCGTTGCGCGCCAATTGCGACCGCGTTGCTGCCCCGCTGCGATGCGAAGCGTTGCTGCTGGGCCAAGGCGGCGCCAAAGCCGGGCAGCGGGTGCTGGCTCGCCAACTGCGGCGGCTGCGCTGCCGCCAGCGCCTCGGCAAACTGGCCAATACCGCCCTCGGCCAGCAGCCGACGGGTCAGCTTTACCAGATCCAGGCTGGTGATCGGCCGCAGCCATTGGCCATCCCCGCACTCTGCCGGCAGCCCTTGGCTGCGGCGCTCGGCCAGGGCACGGTTGAACCCGCTGGCATAGCCCTCGAGCAAGTCGCGCACGGGGGCTGGCTGGGCCTGAAGGAAGCCGCTCACCGCAGTCGGTGTGTTGAGCCAGGTGAAGAACAGGTCGCTGGCCAGGTTGTCGCGCTGCTCAAGGGTCTGAGCCTGGGCACCAAAATACCGGGAGCGTTCACCGTTGACCGTCAGCACCTCATTGGCGAGCAGGCACAGGTTGTCCTGGGCGTAGGCATAACCGATACCGTAACCCAGACCACGCTCATCCTTGGCCACGATGTGCGGCACCCCGAAGCTGGTGCGACGAATCTGCGCGCTGGCATCAGCAGAGCTTTCCCGCGCTTGCGCGGCAATGCTGGCAGCAACCAGCGCAGCCGCTACCCCAGCGCAGGTCAAAGGACGCGAAATTGAGAACACAGGCACTCCTCGGATTCAGGGTTCATTCCCGATCAGACGAATGGCTGAATGAAAATTTTACGCGCGCTGACAAGTAGAACCGTCTTTATGAGAGCGGTGAACAATCTTTTTTACGCAAAGGCTGCAGATTTGCCGTTCTCATTCGTCCTAGTAAGTGAGGCACCCACGTTTCGGGACAGTCCACGAAAAGGAGCATTCACATGTACAACCCGCAACCCTCGTTGCAGACCGGGCGCGCCCCGGCCAAGGCGGCCAATGGGCAGGACGCCTGCGGGGAAGAACGTGTCGGCAACGAGCAGATTCGTGAGCTGCTGCGCAGCTATGGCCTGCGCACCAGCCTGATCCGCCTGAAGGTGATCGACGCCCTGCACAGCGCCGACCGTACCGGTCGCAGCATTGGCGTGCGTGGCGTCCACGCGCAGCTGGAGCAACTGGACATACCACTGTCGTTTCTCAGTGTGCGCGAGGTACTCAAGCGGCTCTGCGCAGAAGGCGTCATCAGCCTGGGCAGCGACAAATGCTACAGCCTCAACCCGCAAGCGCGCGCTGTGCTGGAGCAGCCCTGCCCGCGCTGAACGCATGGCCGGCCAGCTGGCCGGCCAACAAGGTCAGGGTTTGACCTTGCGTCGCAGAATGCCGTTGATCACTACAACCACCACCGCAATGGCAATGGCCAGCATCTGGAAGGTCTGCTCACTGATCGTGCCCTGCTTCTGCAGATGGGACAGGCCCAGCATAAGGCCCAGCACCACCAGGATGATCAGAAGTGAATATTTGAGGCGCTGCACATGTGTCATCGAAGGTTCCTTGCTACATCAGGGGCAAATGGCTGGCAAAAAGCCGCGGCAATGATACAACGCCCATGGGTTTCGGCGCTGCATTTCCTGCTTAGCGTGGCGCATCAGGCCTGAAAGCATTGGGGGTTCCTACCGCCCATGCTGGAGGCACCATGCTCAAACACGCCCTGCTCTTTCTGTTATGCCTGCCCTTGGGTCCCGTCCACGCCCTGGATACCCGGCAGATACCGTCGGAGCAACTCTTGAACCTGGGCAGCGACCTGGCCACTCATGCCGGCGCCAGCCAGTGGCAACAGTTATGGCAACGAACCCGCGCAGCCGGCCACCTGCACCACAACCCCCGGCACGCGCATTTCACGGTCGCGCAACCGCGACTGCCGAAGCTGGCTTACGAAACCTTGGCCCAGGCTGATCAGGTCGAAGCCCGGGGCAAAACACTCGCACTGTATCGCCGCCGTTTCCCGGGCCTGGTCATCGGTATGTCCGATGAGCGCTCCCTAAGCGCACTGTGCCTGATGGTCGACTGGCGCACCCTCCCCCAAAACATGGCCAACTCAGCCCGCGCCTACCTCGGTAGCGCAAGCTTGATGATCAGCTATCCGTGCGACTAAGGGTACAGGCACCCAGATACCTGATGGAAAAGCGACCTTATGAGAAATCAGGGCCTGCAGGGCATGCCTGAAGCGATGTCCTACATCCGGTGAGCTCGCTGCCTGCAAGCCCTGCTCACCGAAACTACAGGCGCCAGCCCACTTGGCGCCTAGCGACGAGATTCCCCGCTCACTGACAATTCCGGCACGCCAACGGCACATCGCCGCTGGCAACGTATCGCGCCTCATTACCGCGAGGGAGTCTCATATGGAATTGCCAGATCTCAGCACCATCGACATCAGCCAACTGCCGCATTCGCTGCAAGCACTGATCGAATGCATCGGTATTGAAAACGCCTACCAGCTGACCTGTGCCTACGGTGGCAGGCCCAAGTACATCCCCAAGCACCGCGAGCGCACCAAGCTCGCCGACGTACTCCCCGCTGAAGCACTGGACGCATTGATCAAGCGCTTTGCCGGCGTAGCCCTGGAAATCCCCAAGGCAGACCACTTCCTGCGGCAGTTGCGCAACCTGCAAATCCAGAAAGAAAGCGCCGATGGCTTGTCCCGCAGCCTGCTGGCCGACAAGTACGGCCTGAGCCTTCGCCAGATCGGCAATATCCGTCGCCAGGAGCCCTGCGCTCGCTGACGACTTGTAACCGTGTCTGCCCCTGGCAGCCACCTCCCTGACACACCCACATAAAGAGAATCCCGCTATGTCTATCGACAACAGCCTGATCGGATCCGTCATCAATGCCTTGCCCATGGACCGGATGATTGCCGGGCCCCTTCAAGCCATGGTCCAGGCACAGGTCACTGCCAGCAAATCCTATGCAGACTTCCTCATGCAGGTCTGCGTACAGGATGGCAAGGCCGTTGCCATCCAGTTCGACTACGACGAAACCATCGTCAACGAACAGGGCGAATACAAAGGCATCGTCAGCAAAACCATGAAGGTGCCGCTGATGGCGGCCATCACCCACCCGAACATCGTCATCGATGAAGGTAACGTCGAGTTCGAACTGACCATCAGCCAGGCCGCCGAGGACTTCACTGAGTCCGCCAAAAGTGGTGAGGTTTCCGCCTCGTTGGGCTGGGGTCCGTTCAAGCTGGACATGAAAGGCAGTATCAGCCACAAGTCGACGCAGACCCGCAAGACCGATACCCGGGCCCGCTATGCCTTCAAGACCACATTGCGCCGCCAGGAGCCGCCCGAGGCCGTGATGAGGGTGATCGATTTCCTCACCGAGGCAGCCACCAAACCGACGGTTGTCGAAGGCGCCGCGCTGCAGAGCCAGGGGCAGATTTCCCAGGCCGATACCTTGAACGGCATCACCGCAAACACCCCTTCGCGAGAGGCCAGAACGGAGCCTTGAGAGCATGCCTGCGTGTTGAGCTGAATGCTCTTGGCAGTACCTCAATTTCGCCATGACCGCCCCGCTGGCAACAGTGGGGTATCTTCCGCACCGAGGAGCCAAGTGATTGGACAAGCACCCTGCCCCCATGACCGCGATAGACCTGCGAGACATCACCCGCGGCTTGCAAGAGGCCGCTGCGGCGACCAACAGCCTGATTGCCCAGCAGTACATCAACCTTTTCGACCAGTTCTTCGACATCGACCCGCAGATGCTTGGCAGCCCCATGAAAGCCAAGATGGTAGAGGTCGCCATGGACGACAATCACGTGATGCGCGTCCCGTTGTTCGCGCTGGTATCGCCCAAGGGCCTGGCCCTTGAGCGTATGCAGGTCGACCTTTCCGTACGGGTCAATGGCACACAAGCGCTACAAGCGCTGCAGGCCGAAAACGAACAGGCCGGTGCCGCCAGCTTCAAGGTGACGATCGGCGCGCAGGGCCGCCAGGGCGATGCGCGCGATCCCGACGAAGTGCAGATTCGCATGCAGTTTCACGCCAGCGAACCGCCCGAGGCACTGAACCGCCTGATCGAGGAGTACACCAAACTGATCACGCCCCTCCACAGGCCCGCCACGCCGCCTGCCGACGATACCAACGAGTTCGTCGAAGCCGCCACCGTGCGGTGACGGCAACTTCAGAAGTCCCGTTTGTAGAAGATATCCAGCGAGCTCGCCAAGCCGCTGGCTGCCTCCAGGTACACCTTTTTGCTCAGTTTGTAGCGCAATGCGATGGTGTTGGCCGGCTCGAACACCCCTACGCCGTAACGCAGGCTGAGCTTTTCGGTCAGGTTACCGCTGGCGACCACGCTGGTGCTATCGCCAGAGCCTTCGGTGTCGAGCTGGAAATCATCGATCCCCAGGCTCGACGCCAGGCTGCCGGTGATCCCGGCGCTGCCTGCCAGGCCCAACCCCAGCGCTGCCTCGGCCAGCATGTTGTTGTCCTCGCCCGAGGTGCCCAACGGGCGCCCCAACACCAGGTAGGACAGCGCCTGCTCCTGGCTCATGGCCGGCTCCGAGAACACCTGGGTGGTGGGTTGCTCGGCGCTGCCGCTCAGGCGGATGCCGGCGATCACGTCATCGACCTTGCGGATGGCCTCGATATCCAGGTAGGGCTGGTCGAGAGGCCCGGCGAACAGCAGGCGCGCCCGGCGAATGGTCAGGCGCTGGCCATAAGCCCGGTAGCGGCCATCGGCCAGGCTCAGTTCGCCACGGGTATCGAGGTTGTCGCCGATGTGCACATGGCCGAGCAGGTTGGCGCTCAGGCCAAAGCCACTGAACGACAGCTTGTCTTGTCCTACCTCCACATCGATGTCCATGGCCATCGCCATGGGTGCCTTGCCCTCCTCGGTTTGATGGCCAACGATAACGGTGTCGTCCGACACCTTTACCGTCGACGGCGGCAGTTCGCGCACCGTGATCTTGCCTTTGGGCACGCGTACCTTGCCTATCACCGCCAGCTTGTCATCGATCAGACGCAGGTTCAGGTCGGGCGCCACCTCGAGCGTTGCGTAGGGTTCGACGGTGACCGGCAACTGCTGGCCCTGCACGCGCACGTCCATGCCCAAGGCCTGACCCCAGGTTACATGCCCCGCCAACGTAGCGCGCCCCGCTTCACCGCTGCGCCAACTGCCGTCAAGCTGCACCTGTTCGCCCGCGATCAAGGCTTGCAGCGACAGGTCCTGCACGCTCACTGGTAGCTCGGCACCACTGACTTCGCCACCCTTGAGGCTCAGGCTGCCGTTGACCTGCGGGGCCAGCAAGGTGCCGGACAACCGGCCGTCGCCATTCAACTGCCCGGCCAGCCGCTCGACCATGGGCACGAATGGCCGAGCAATCGACAAGTCCAGGCCGGCCAGGCTGAAATCGCCGGACAGCGGCTTATCCTTGCCCAACGGGTCGAGCCGGGTATTGACGCTCAGCGTCCCCAGGCGCTCACCCCGGAACGCCAGGCGAGTATCGATCCGGCGTGGCGCCAGGGTGCTGTCCAGGCGCAAGGCCTGGTAGGGGAAGTCGACCCAACGCCCTTTGTCACGTACCCGCAGGGTGCCGCCACTGGCGTCGACCGCAACGGTGCCTTTGGGGCCGCTGGCTGGAATGTCCAGGTTGATATCAGCGTTGAGCAGCCCTTGCCAGGCAAAATCCTTGGGCAGCCACTGCGCCAGGCTATCGAGGGGGAACTGCTTGAGGTGATAACGCAGGCGCGGCTCTGGCGCCAGGCGCTGGTCATCGCCGCACAGGCTGGCTTGGCCAGAACGCCAGCAGTGGGTTCCGAAATCTATCTGACCGCTGGCCAGGCGTTGCAGGCGGGCAGGCGCTTGCAGTTGCCAATCCTGGCCACCGGCCTGGACCCTGCCGCTGGCCAGACGGCCACGCCAGTCACCTTTGTTCAGTTGGCCATCCAGACCAAGGTCGAGCTTCAACTGCGGGCCGTCGAGTGCCAGCGTCAATGCCTGCTGGCGGATATCGCCCTTGCCGTTGGTGCGCAAGGTGCCCAGTACCGTATCGCCCAGGCGGATGCCAGTGGCCTTGAGGTCGATCACGCCACGCTGGGCGCTGTCCAGGCGGGCATCCAGGTCCAGCCGCTGGATACGGTTCTGCTCCTGCGCCAGTTGCTGCCCCTGCAACGTCAGGGTGCCTTGCGGGGCCTTCAGCGTACCGCTTACATCCAGGCGCCCCTTGGCCTGGCCCTGCAGCCCGGGCCACAGCTGCCCCAGGCGCGGCAGGTCGAGGTCGACACGCCCGGCCAACCGCTGCTGCAGGCTACCGCTGCCATTGATACGGTTATCGCCCAACTGCACCGCCAGCGCGCCGAGGGTCCAGTTCTGCCCGGCACCTTGCGCTTGCACCTTGAACACCGCCGGCTGCCCACGCAGACGGCCCTTGAGGTCCAATTGCGCCTCTAGCGTGAGCTGCTCCCCTTTCATTTCACCCTTGCTGCGCAAGGGGCCTGCCAATGTGCCAGGCAGCCCTGCGAGCCAGTAAGCGGGGTCGAGTGCCGACAACTGCAGATCAACGTCCCAGGCCAGCGTATCGGCGAAGCGTACTTCAACGCTGCCGACCGCCTTTCCTTGCCCAGCGGTCAGGGCCAACTGCGGCAGACGCACCTGGCTCAAGTCGCCTTCGAACGGGCTGGCCAGGGTAAATGCCCCCGCCGGGCCGTCGAGGTCACCATTGAAAGCACCTTGGTAATGACCATCACGGTAATGCACTTGGGCATCGAAGCGTTTGAGCGTAACGTCTGGCGGCGTTTCCAGCGGATACAGGCGCAGCCAGGGGAAGTCCTGCCAGTCGACCCGCGCGTCGGCGGTCAACCCTTGCTGCCAGTCGGCGCTGGCCTGCAGCTTGACGCGCTGGCTGTCGCTGGCAGAAAGGTCCAGGGCATCCAGTTGCGCCCCTTTGGCATCGACCTTGCCCGTGAGGGCCAGGGCGATCGGTGCCTGTTCAGCAGGCAAGCTGGCACTGCCAGACAATCGATAGCCGTTGAGCAGGTCGCCTGTGGCATCGAGCTTGAGCTGATTGAGCTGCAATGTATCGGGCAGCGAGGCCGCTGCTTTGAACGCGTCGGCGCGAATGTGGAGCGTTGCCGGCAGGTGCTCGGCCAGGGCCTGTACCTGGCCGGTCAGCCGGGCGTCGAGGTAACCGCTGCTGGTTGCATCCAGCTCGAGGGCCTTGTGCAATTCTCCTGTGGCGGTCAATGCCAGCTGCCAGGCCTGGCCTTGCACTGCCGGCAACTGTACCTGCCCCTGAAGCTGCAGCGGCCAGTCGCCTTCTGGCTGCACATTGCCCTGCACATCGACCCGCAGGTCATCGCGTTGCAATTGCAGGCTGTCGACCCGCAGCCCCGCGGCAGTCCAGTGGGCAGCCAAATGCAAATCACCCAGCACGTCACTGCCGTCCAGACGCAGTTGGCCGACCTTGAGTTCACCCAGTTCGATGGCCACGGGCAAGCGCAGTACCGGCAGTTGCACTGGGCCGCTGTCGGCGGGCTGATCGCTGGGCGCGAAGGCCATGTCGATGCGCTGGGCATGCAGTTGGTCGATGCACAGCGTGGCCCGCAACAAACAGCCAGGCGACCAGCTCAATAGCGGCGCTTGCACTTGCACGCGGCTGGCACCGTCGCTCCAACTCAGCTGGCTGGCCTGCCAGCGGCCTGCCAGGCGGCCCTGAAAGTCGTTGACCTGCAGCCCCGGTACGCGCGCAAGCGCCCAACGGCTGCCGCCCTCGGTGCCCAGCAGCAAGCCTACAGCCAGCATCACCAGCAGCACGCTGCAGAGCACGCCGACCAGCACGAATTTGAACACACGCATCACAGCTCGGGCCCCATGGAGAAGTGCAGGCGAATACCGCCGTCGTCATCGAGGGCCTTGGCCAGGTCCAGGCGCAATGGCCCGACCGGCGAAACCCAGCGCACGCCAAAACCCACCCCGGTCTTGAGGCTAGGCAGTTCCAGGGTGTTGAACGAATTGCCCTGGTCGACGAAGGTCGCCACCCGCCACTTTTCGGTCAACGAATACTGGTACTCGACGCTGCCTGCCACCAGATAACGGCCACCGATGCGGTCGCCATCGCTGTTTTTGGGCGACAGTGTCTGGTAGTCGTAACCACGCACACTCTGGTCACCACCGGCAAAGAAGCGGAGCGAGGGGGGTATGTTGTTCTTGTAGCCGTTGGTGGCGCTGCCACCGAACTGCACCCGGCCCAGGAAACGGTGGTTGTGGCCGAGGGTGGTCAGGCCCTTGAGGAGCACATTGGCGTGCAGCAAGTTGGTGTCCGACACCACCCCCTCCTTGGCCACCTGGGTGTCGAACTGCAGGCGGTAGCCGTTGTGCGGGTCAATGCGGTTGTCGCTGCGCAGGTAGGAGAAGCTTATGCCCGGCATCAAC
The DNA here is from genome assembly GCF_001320525.1 of Pseudomonas sp. NBRC 111131. NCBI lineage: Bacteria > Pseudomonadati > Pseudomonadota > Gammaproteobacteria > Pseudomonadales > Pseudomonadaceae > Pseudomonas > Pseudomonas sp. NBRC 111131. The sequence continues at coordinate 30,900 of NZ_BCBH01000038.1, forward strand.
AGGTTGCTCAGGCCCGAATCGTCACCCAGCCGATATTCTTCGCGCTGGTACTTGAGTGAAATCACCCGCTGCCAGCCGCTGGGCAGCTTGCTGTGCCACTCCGGGCCAACGGTGAGCAGCTTGCTGAGGGTATCGGTGCCGGCGATTTCTTCGTTCTGGTAGCCACCGGCGAACCGCAGCTTGTCGGTCAGCGGCGGATCGAGCGGTATGTCGTACCACAGGCCAACGTTCTGCCGCGGCGCCGACAGTTCGGCTTCCCAGCCATAGCTGTGGCCTTGGGGGTTGACCCAATGGCGTGTCCAGTTGGCTTTGCCGCGCGGGCCGACATCGGTGGAGAAACCCAGGCCAAGGCCCATGGTCCGCGGTTTGCGCGTGTCGAGGCGAACGTCCACAGGGATTTCTTCGGCCACGGCGGCGGTGGGTGCGGCATCGACACGCACGCCTTCGAAATAGCCACTCGATTGCAGGTCGTTGTTGAGTTCGGCGATCAGTTCCGAATCGTAAGGGGTGCCAGGCTTGAACGAAACCATGCGCTGCAAGAGGTCTTCGTCCAACGGCGTGTCGCCACTGAACCTGACCGCGCCAAGGCGATAGCGCTGGCCGCTGTTATAGACCAGCTCGATATCAGCCACCCCGGCCTGCGGGTCGACCGCCAGCCGCTGTCGGCTGAAGCGCCCACTGAAGAACCCGTAGCGCGACGCCTGGTTTTGGATCAGCCGCTTGGCGTCCTCGTACAGCCCATGGTTGAGCGGCTCACCCGGGCGCAGGGCTTTGCTGTCCGGCACGCGAAAGGCCTTCATCTCGCTGGCCGGCCCTTCGATGCGCACGGTCACGTTACGCAAGCGGATGGGCTCCCCTGGGTCGATACGGATGATCAGTTGTGGAGGTTGGTCGGCCTTGGCGGGCGGCTTGACCTCAGTGTCGATCTGCGCCTGATAGTAGCCAAGTGCCTGCGCAGCCTTGCGCGCCTGCTCCTGTGCCCCGCGGCTGAAGCGCAATAGCGCCTCTTCGTCGCGGTCTCCAAGGCTCCCGATATAGCCTTCGACATTGGCCTTGAGCGCCTTGTTGGCCGGTTTTACCTGCACCAGCAACTCGCTCTGGCCCCATGCTGCGAAACTGGCGGCCCAGAAAACCAGGCCCCAGGTTAGTCTTCCTGAATACGTCATGCGGCGCATGCTACCAGAGCGAGACGCTCAAGGGAGCCGTCTGGCGGCCCTTCAAGCGATTGTGGGCATGGAGGACTCCGGGTTGGGATGAAAGAACACCCGCTCTCTGATGGGGCCTACCGCCACCTCGCCTATCTCCTGATAGCCCTGGCGCTCGTAAAACGCCAGGTAATGCTCATTGCCCGAGTCCAGCACCACCCCTTGGGTATTGGGGTCTTGCGCGCACCAGTCGTGCACCGCCTGTAACAACTGTTCGCCGTAGTGGGCCCCACGAAACTGCGGGTGCACCCCCAGCAGCGGCAGCATATGGACCTGGTCCGTCGGCAAGCAACTGGCCAGCGCTGCCTGGTAGTCCATGTAGCGCCGGGTGCAGCGTTGGCCGGTGCCCAGCAGCATACGCAGGCGCCATGCCCAACTGTCAGCCACGCCCAGCCGGCGTTGCGGGGGCACGATCAACGCCAGGGCAATCAGGCGATCGTCCAGCAACAGGCCAATGGCCGGCAGTTGCAGATAGAAATGCTGACGGACCCATTCGCGCACCATCACCCGCAAGCGGCGCTCATAGCCCGGGCGCTGAGCTTCGAAGATATAGGCAAAGGTCGGTTCGTTGCGGTAGGCGTGGTACAGCAGCGAACGTGCCTCGCGGCTGTAGCCGTCATCGAGCGAGCAGATGCGGGCTTGGGCGGCAGTGGCTTCGGGCATTGCGAGAGGTCCTCCTGGAATGGGCATACAGTGCCTTGGAGGGTGCTCCGCTGCGCATCGTTCACCCCAGCCTGCACGTTAGCAGCGCCTTGGCAAAGCTGCCACGCTGGTGATGACGGCCGATGTCGGCTAGCATCCGGCCTTTTATCAGGATTGTCTTTCCATGAAGATCGTCTGTTTCAACATCAACGGCCTGCGAGCCCGCCCGCACCAGCTGGCGGCGCTGATCGAAAAGCACCAGCCGGACGTGATCGGCCTGCAGGAAACCAAGGTCAGCGACGATCAGTTTCCCCTGGCCGACGTCGAAGCGCTGGGTTACCACGTGCATTACCACGGCCAGAAGGGCCATTACGGTGTTGCCCTGCTGTCCCGCCAGGCACCGCTGAGCCTGTTCAAAGGCTTTGCCAGTGATGAAGAAGACGCGCAGCGCCGTTTCATCTGGGGCACTTTCGCCGATGCCAACGGCACGCCGATCACGGTCATGAACGGCTACTTCCCCCAAGGCGAAAGCCGCGACCACCCCACCAAGTTCCCCGCCAAGCAGCGCTTCTACAGCGACCTGCAGGCGCTGCTCGAAGGTCAGTTCAGCAATGACCAGCCCGTGCTGGTCATGGGCGACATGAATATCTCGCCCCAGGACTGCGACATCGGTATCGGCCCGGACAATGCCAAACGCTGGCTCAAGACCGGCAAGTGCAGCTTCCTGCCTGAAGAACGGGAGTGGATGGAGCGCCTCAAGGGCTGGGGCCTGGTGGACAGCTTCCGCCACCTGCACCCGGACGTCGCCGACCGCTTCAGCTGGTTCGACTACCGCAGCCGCGGCTTCGAGGACGAACCCAAGCGCGGCCTGCGCATTGACCTGATCATGGCCTCGCAGGGCCTGGTACCGCGTATCAAGGCGGCAGGTGTGGATTACGAGCTGCGGGCGATGGAAAAGCCTTCGGACCATGCACCGATCTGGCTTGAGCTGAGCTGAGAATGCTCACGGTGTGAAAGTGCATGAGGGCAGCCAGAGGCATGCCTTCATGCCGGTGGTGCCCTTGAGGTCGAACCCTGCGCCTTCGGCGCTCGGCCTCCAGGGCATTGAGCACTGTTCGCCAGCCCCGCACAAAACACTACAGCCCCAGCCGCAATGCCTCCCCCACCCCTGCCCCGCGCACATCGTCCGCTGCACTGACCAAGGCAAAGTTGTACGCCCCATGCGTCCAGTAACGTGCCTCCAGCTGCCCGTCTACCCGCTGCCCCTGTGGCATACGCTCATAGTGTTCACCGGGTGAACGCAGGAACAGGCTAATGCGCTGCCCCCTGCGATCCTGGAACACCAGCAACGCCGCCGGCCCCTGCTCGTTGCTCAGCAGGCGCGCGCCTACCGGCTGGAAGCCGTAGACGCCAAGATCAGGCAGTTGACCTACACGGTTAAAATGCCTGCCCAGCCAATCGCGCAACTGCGCCGGGTCACTGGCCTGGATATCCAGCGCTTGGCTGTCGGCGAACAGCCGATGGGCCTGGACGGCATCAGCCATGGGCAGGTCATTGCCCGCCAAGGTGACCTGCCGCGCCTGCCAGCCGCCGAGCGCGCCCACCCCCATGGCCAGGAGCAGCACCGCCACCGAGGCCAGGCGCCGCTGCCGTCGTTGGCGCAAGCGCCGTTGCACATGCCACACCTCGAGCTGGAGCCTGCCCGGCTGTTCACCGAAACCCGCCAACGCCGCCCGCAGGCGCCGGGCATCGTTGCGCCAGGCTTCAAGGCGCAGCGCCTCCTGCGGATTGGCCGCCAGCCAGGCTTGTACTTCGGCACGACGGCTAGGTTCGAGCCGGTCATCGACATAGGCATGCAGCTCGTGCTCGCTGGGTATCAGATGGGTCATTTGAGTCTCCGCAAGGCAGGGGGCTGTGGGCTGTCCTCGGTCAGTTCACGCAAGGCGGCACGGGCGCGCGAAAGGCGCGACATGACCGTGCCAATGGGAATTCCCATGGCTTGAGCGGCTTCCTTGTAGCTCAACCCCTCGACGCTGACCAGCAACAGCAAGGCACGCTGTTCGGTCGACAGCAGGGCAAACGCTTGCAGATCGGCCTGGGCCAGGACGATGGTCTCGACACTGTCCCCGACCGCCTCCTCCTCACGTTCGGCGCGGCCGAACCAGGAAAGCCAACGAGCATGCAGGCGATCACGGCGCTTGCTGTCGAGAAACAGCCGGTAAAGGATGGTGAACAACCAGGCACGCAGCGCCTCGGCGTCGCGTTGCTGGCTGCTGCGGCTCAATGCACGTTCGACAGTGCCCTGAACCAGGTCATCGGCGCTGCCGGGCTCACGTGTCAGCCACAAGGCAAAGCGGCGCAGGCGCTGCAGCAATTCGCGCCATTGCTGTTCATCCAGATCATGCATGGCAAGGTACCGGGCTCTGGGGTGGTCAGTGTAGGGGGCAGACGCCTGGCAAGAAAATCTATTCCCGCCGGTGGAATAAGTTTTTACCTGCCCCGTCGTACCCGCATCTTCACTGAACCGGACGCACACCATGAATGCACCCTTGCACGGGCCAGCCAAGGCCCTGCGCCTGGCCGGCATCGGCGCCGTGATGCTGGCCCTTGGCGCAGGCTTTGCCTATGCCGCTGGCTGGATCGACGGGCCGCAACTGACCCCGCAGCGCATCATCGACACCTTCGAAGCACAGGCCGGCCACTATCCGGGTTATCGCAAGAACCACGCCAAGGGCCTGTGCGTCAGTGGCTACTTCCAACCCAGCGGCCAAGCCGCTGCACTGTCGACGGCGCGCGCATTCAGCCAGCAGCACGTGCCGGTGATCGGCCGCTTTGCCATTGGCGGTGCCAACCCGTTCGCACCCGATACGGCCGTCCCGGTCCGCAGCCTGGCGATCCAGTTGAGCACTGACGACGGCCAGGTCTGGCGCACCGGGATGAACAACCCGCCGGTGCTGGCAGTGAGCACGCCAGAAGGGTTCTACGACCAGGTACTGGCAGGCGCACCGGACCCGGCCACCGGCAAACCGGACCCGGCAAAAATGCAGGCGTTCTTTGCCGCCCATCCTGAAAGTGCGGCATTTCGCCAATGGGCCGCCAGTTACAAACCCAGCGACAGCTTCGCCAGCACTCAATACCACAGCATCAATGCTTTCCGCCTGATCGATGCCGGCGGCAATGCCCACCCGGTGCGGTGGCAGCTTGAGCCACAGACGCCATTCGCTGCCCTGCCCGGCCAGGTCGACGACAAGCAGTTCCTGCAACATGACCTGCAACAGCGCCTGGCCCAGGGCCCACTGCGCTGGACCCTACGCCTGGTCCTCGCTGACCCCGGTGACGCGCAGGATGACCCGGCGCGCCCCTGGCCCGCCGAGCGCCGCAGCGTCGATGCTGGCACCTTGGTCATCGAACAAGTGGATGCCCCCGAGCAAGGCGCCTGCCGTGACCTGAACTTCGACCCGCTGATCCTGCCCCGTGGCATTCAAGCGTCCGATGACCCGATCCTCGCCGCCCGTTCGGCGGCCTATTCGGAATCCTTCAACCGCCGCAGCCGCGAATCCCTCGGCGCAGGAGCCCACCCATGAAACCTGAAGCCTTCCACCCATTGGCGCGCTTGCTGCACTGGCTGATGGCAATACTGATCGTGGCCATGCTGTTCATTGGCGTGAGCATGGTGGGCGACCTGTCGTTGCGTCACCCCACCCTGGTCGAGCTGCACAAGGCCACCGGCCTGGCGCTGCTGGTATTGGTGATCGTGCGCATCGGCATGCGACTGACGTTGCCCCACCCTGCGCTCCCCCACGACCTGCCAGCGTTGCAGCGCATCGCTGCGGGCGCCTCGCACCTGTTGCTCTATGGGCTGATGCTGGCCATGCCGCTGCTGGGCTGGGCAATGCTTTCGGCCGGCGGGTATCCGCGGCCGCTGCAGTTGCCGGCGATCGCACCCCACGATCTGCAGCTCTACGCCGTGCTGCGCCAAGCCCATGGCTGGGCCGGCTACCTGCTGTTCGCAACCGTTGTGGTGCATCTGGGTGCGGCACTGATGCATGCGCTGGTGCGCCGTGATGGCGTGTTGCGTAGCATGTGGCCAGGCCCCCTGCGCGGCAGCGACTGATGGCGATGGCCCAGGGCAGGCTCGACAAACGATAAGAGTTCTCATTAATCTGAATGACTTCCGCTTACCTGCCCTGGACTGCCCCATGAATGTCGCAAAGGACCCTGCCACCCTCACCCCTGCCAGCACCCTGGACCTGCGCCCTTTGCTGCTCGCCAACATGGCTTGCACCATGTCGATGATGGCCTTCGTTGCCTTGATCGGGCCCATCGCACGCCTGCTGGGCATGGCCACCTGGCAAGCCGGCGCGGCGGTGACCGTGGCCGGTGTGGTCTGGGTGCTGCTGGCCCGCCCATGGGGCCGGGCGGCCGATCGCCTGGGGCGTCGGCGCGTCCTGCTGCTGGGCAGTGCCGGCTTCACCCTGGCCTACTGGTTGCTGTGCCTGTTCGTCGAGGGTGCCCTGCGCTGGTTGCCGGGAGCGACCCTTGCCTTTGTCGGGCTGATGCTCGCGCGCGGCTGCATCGGTGCCTTCTACGCCGCAATACCGGTGGGTTGCAATGCCTTGATCGCCGACCATGTCGGGCCACAACACAGGGCCCGGGCCATGGCCTCGCTGGGTGCGGCCAATGCCGTCGGCCTGGTACTGGGGCCGGCGCTGGCGGCGCTGCTGGCACGGCACAGCCTGAGCCTGCCGTTCCATGTGATGTCCCTGTTACCGGCCAGCGCGTTTCTGGTCCTGCTGTTCAAGCTCAAGCCACACCCCCTGGCCATCAGCCACGCGCCCAGCCCGGTGCGCCTGAGCGACCCTCGCTTGCGCCGCCCTCTGCTGGTGGCCTTCAGCGCGATGCTGAGCGTGACCGTGTCGCAGATCATCGTCGGCTTCTTTGCCCTCGATCGCCTGCATCTGCAGCCGGCCGAGGCTGCTCAGGCTGCAGGCATCGCCCTGACCACGGTGGGGGTAGCACTGATTCTGTCCCAGGTGATCCTGCGCCAACTGGAATGGCCGCCGCTGAAAATGATCCGCGTCGGCGCCAGTATTTCCGCCCTGGGCTTCGCCGCTGGCGCGCTGTCCACCAGCGCCCCGGGGCTTTGGAGTTGCTATTTTGTCGCCGCCGCCGGCATGGGCTTCGTGTTCCCAGCGTTCTCGGCACTGGCTGCCAATGCCATGCAGGCGAGTGAACAAGGTGCCACCGCAGGCTCCATCGGTGCCGCACAAGGCATGGGCGCAGTCATCGGGCCGCTGGCCGGCACGCTGGTCTACGCCCTCGACCCGCGCCTGCCGTTCCTGGCGGTGGCACTGCTGTTGCTGCTGGTCGGGCTGTGGCCGATGCCGCGTGAACCACGCGCCTGACAAGCACAGCGCGCAAGCGTGCAGAGTGTGTTTTAATGCGTCGCCCATTATTTTTAACACCTCTAATTACAAGGCGGCTATGGACACCGGGACACGACTCAAACTGGTGCGTGAACGCAACAACCTCTCCCAACGGGAACTGGCCCGCCGCAGCGGGCTGACCAACTCGACGATCTCGCAAATCGAGCAGAACCGCGTCAGCCCTTCGGTCAGTTCCCTTAAAAAATTGCTCGAAGGGATACCCATGACCCTGGCGGAGTTCTTCAGCTTCGACGAGCCAGTGCGGGAAGAGCGTTTCGTGTTTCGCGCCAGCGAACAGCCAGACCTAGGCCGCAACGGCCTGCGCATGCTGCTGGTCGGAGCCAGTGTCGAGGCGCGGCAAATGCGCATGTTGCGCGAGCTGTATGCACCCGGTGCCGACTCTGGTGAGCCTATCGTGCATGCCGAAGGCGAGGAATGCGGCCTGGTTACCCGTGGCACCGTGGAGCTGTGGGTCGATGGCCAGGTGAGCATCCTCAACTCGGGTGACGGTTACTACATACCCACCACCCTGCCCCACAGCTTCAAGAACATTGGCCAGGACGAGGCCGAGATCATCAGCGCCAATACCCCGGCGAATTTCTGAACCGGCGTTGAGCCTGACGGCCTCTTGAACCCGCAAAGAGGCCATTGCTGTTAGTGCCTGAGCGCCTCTTCGACGAAATCCAGGCGGTCCTGGCCGAAGTACATCTGCCCCTCGACGAAACAGGTCGGCGCGCCAAACACGCCGCGCTCCACAGCCTCTTCTGTCACCTGCTTGAGCGCCGCCTTCACGTCAGGATCAGCCGCCAAGGCGTGTAACTGCACCGGGTCAAACCCCGCCTCGCCCAACACTTGCGCCAGCACTGCAGCATCCGCCAGGTTACGGCGTTGCGCCCAAAGCCCGTTGAACAATGCCGCCAACAAAGCTTCGAAACGTTCCGGCGAACGCAACTGCATGCCGATCACACCCCGCATCAAGGCCAGGGTATTGATCGGAAAACCCGGCGGCAGGCCGAATGGCACGCCATAACGTATGGCGAAGCGCCCCAGGTCGGTGAACATGTAACGCCCCTTGGCTGGGATCATCGCCGGCGAAGCATTGCCCGTGGCCTGAAACACCCCACCCAGCAACAGTGGCCGGTAGCGCAACGTGGCACCATGACGGGCGCACAGGGCGGGAAGTTGGGTCCAGGCCAGGTAGCTGGCCGGGCTGCCCAGATCGAAGAAAAATTCGACAGTCTTGCTCATGCATCACACTCCTTTGATGAGTCAGCGCTTACCAACGCTCCATCCACGGGCGCAGGTCCAGTTCGAATGTCCAGGCGTCACGCGGCTGCGCGTGCAGGAACCAGTAACTGTCAGCAATGTGCGCAGGGTCGAGAATGCCGTCCTGGTCCTTGAGGGCATAGCGCTCGGGGAACGTGTCGCGGATGAAAGCCGTGTCGATGGCGCCGTCCACCACGACGTGGGCAACATGCACATTCCTTGCCCCCAGCTCCCGCGCCATGCTCTGGGCCAAGGCGCGCAAGCCATGCTTGGCCCCGGCGAAGGCCGCGAAGCCGGCCGCACCGCGGGTGCCGGCAGTGGCGCCGGTGAACAGAATCGTGCCGCGCTCGCGGGCAACCATGCGCCGCGCTACTGCCTGTGCCGTGAGGAAGCCGGCAAAGCAGGCCATTTCCCAGATCTTGAAGTATTTGCGCGGGGTTTCTTCAAGAATGCTGCAGGGCACATTGGCACCGATATTAAACACAAACGCTTCGATCGGGCCGATCTCACGTTCGATGGTATCGACCAGTTCGGCGACTTCGTTCTCCTTGCGCGCATCCGAGCCAAAGCCATGGGCCTGGCCACCTGCCGCCCGGATCTCATCGACCAGCGGCTGCAGCTTGTCGGCCTGGCGGCGGGTAACACAGGCGATGTACCCCTCACGGGCAAACCGCTTGGCGATCTCGCCGCCGGTAGCGTCCCCTGCACCGATCACCAGCACCACTTTTTGTTGTTCTGCCATGCGCGCCTCCATTGATGAATGATCGTTTAGTAAACGAACGCTATGTTATGATCGTCGCCATCGTCAAGCCAGTGCGTAGAGGTTTTTGCATGCGCTATCCCAGCGAACACAAGCAGCAGACCCGTGACAAGTTGCTGGCCAGCAGCGGCGCGCTGGCCAAACGCGGCGGCTTTGCCAGCACCGGCGTCGCCGGGCTGATGAAGGCCATTGGCCTGACCGGCGGCGCTTTCTACAACCACTTTCCGTCCAAGGACGACCTGTTTACTGAAGTGGTCCGTCAGGAGTTGAGCAACAGCCCTCTGGCCCGCCTGGCTAACCAGGGTGCCAGCCGCGAGCGTCTGGGCCGCTGCTTGCAGCAGTACCTGAGCCTGGCCCACCTGCACAATGCTGAAGGCGGCTGCCCGCTGCCACCTTTGGGCGTGGAAATTGCCCGAGGCGGCCGGCCGGTGCGCGAGGAAGCCGAGCACTGGCTGGTCAGCCTGCACGCCGCCTGGAGCAGGACCCTGGAAGATGACGCACTGGCCTGGGTGTTGATCAGCCAGTGCGTCGGGGCCTTGCTGGTCGGGCGCATGCTGGCCAGCGAGGGTGTGCAATCCCAACTGCTGGAGGCCAACCGCAGGTTTGCCGAGAGGGCGCTGAATGAGGGGTGCTAGCCTGCTGCTGGCACTGGTGTCGAGCGCGGCGGTGTCCGCCGAGCCGGCCTGCCCACCTGGGCAATATCAGGTCTGCCTGATGGCCTGTTTCTGTGCACCGGTCGACCCTGGCCAGGCAGGGCGGGTGCTCGAGGATGTTCAGGTAATGGCCTCCAGTAGCCTGGCCTATGCCCTTCGCCAGGCCCGCGACGAAGCGACAGCCAGCGGCAGCGCGCCGATGCCCCTGCATATTCGTGCGCAGCTCGAGCCCTGGTACGACTTTGCCGTGCTGGATGCCGCACGCTACCGAGTCGGCGACGAACAGCAGCTCAGTGCCGCCAACGCCATGCTGCAAAACCCGGATGTGAACGCAGTGACGCTGATCGACACGATCATTTTCCGCCACGCAAGCGACGCTGAGGACAACGTGGCACTGTGGGCGCACGAGCTCAAGCACGTAGAGCAGTATCAAGCGTTGGGGGTGGATGGGTTCGCCAGCCGTTACACGCGCAACTACGATGAGCTGGAAGGGCCGGCATACCAGGTCGAAGCAGAGGTGCGCAAGGCACTGCGCGAACGCCGCTCCGGGCAGGCCCGCTAGCCTGTACAGGCCTTTTCACGGATAACTTCGCCGCCGCGCAAGGCCTGCACAAGCGATTCAAGGAACTCAGGAGGACGCAGCAGCCTCCTCACCCGCCTCTTCCCTGCTGGCATAGCGCTGCGCCAGCACCGCGCACACCATCAACTGGATCTGGTGGAACAGCATCAGCGGCAGGATCATCGCCCCTATTCCACTACCCACGAACAACACCTGCGCCATCGGCACCCCCGTAGCCAGGCTCTTCTTGGAGCCCGCGAACAGGATGGTGATGCGGTCTTCCAGGCTGAAGCCGAGCACGTTGCCCAGCAGGCGCGTCCCGTACAACACCACGGCCAGCAGAATGCCGCATACCACGAACAACCCCGCCAGATGCTGCGGCGATACTGTGTGCCACAGGCCGGTGACCACCGCTTCGCTGAACGCGGTGTATACCACCAACAAGATCGAGCCCTGGTCCACCAGCTTCAGCCAGCGTGCATTGTTCTTGACCCAGGTACCAATCCAGCGCCGCGCAATCTGCCCGGCGACGAAAGGCACCAGCAGTTGCAGGGTGATCTTCAGTACCGCATCCAGGCCCGAACCAGTATCACCGTTGGCACCGAGCAGCATCAACACCAGCAGCGGGGTCAGGAAGATGCCGATCAGGCTCGAGGCGGCTGCACTGCAGATGGCTGCTGGCACATTGCCCCGTGCCAGCGAAGTAAAGGCGATGGCCGACTGCACGGTGGCTGGCAAGGCACACAGGTACAGCACGCCCAGGTACAGCTCGTTGCCCACCAGCGGCACGAACAGCGGTTTGAAGGCCATGCCCAGCAACGGGAACAGCACAAAGGTGCAGGAAAACACCAGCAAGTGCAGGCGCCAGTGCCCGGCACCTGCGATGATCGCTTCGCGCGACAGCTTCGCGCCATGCAGGAAGAACAACAGGCCAATGGCCAGGTTGGTCAGCCAACCGAAATACACCGCGCCGTCGCCCGAGCAGGGCAGCACGGTCGCAATGAACACCACCCCGAGCAAGGCCAAGGTGAAGTTGTCGAACAACATGCGCACATACTTCATAGCAGATTCCATCTTGTCGTTATGCAAGGCCAGACGATAAGGTCTGTGGCCTTTTCCTGCTAACGCCGGAACCCCCACCGGTGTCGCTCAACGGACACCTCCTGATAAGGACCCCTGCATGCCGCACACCCGCCTTGCCTCGTTCGCCTTCACCACTGCACTGCTTTCATGCGCCACCACCGCGCACGCGGCCGATCCATTGCAGGGCCGGGTAGACGAGATCATCCCCCCGCTGATGCAGGAGCAAGGTATCGCCGGCATGGCCGTGGCCGTGTACGCGAATGGGCAAGCGCACTACTTCACCTATGGCGTGGCCAGCAAGGACGACCACACGGCCGTCACCGCCGATACCCTGTTTGAAATCGGTTCGCTGAGCAAGACCTACACGGCCACACTCGCCGCGCTGGCCAGCGCCGAGGGCAAGCTCGATCTGGAGGCCCCGGCCAGGCGCTATCAACCCGCCCTCGCAGGCACGCCCTTGGGCGAGGCCAGCGTGCTCGAGCTGGGGGTCTACAGCGCCGACTGCCTGCCGTTGCAGTTCCCCGATGCGGTGCAGACCGCCGAGCAGACCTTGAACTTCTTCCGTACCTGGAAGCCCCGTGCCGAGCGCGGCACCCAGCGTTGCTACTCCAACCCCAGCCTGGGGTTGTTCGGTGATCTGGCAGCGCGGGCGCAGCACCGGCCATTCGCGGAACTCATGGCCCAGCGCCTGTTGCCGCAGATGGGCCTGAAGCACACGTACCTGCAAGTACCGGCAAGCGCACAGGGCCTGTACGCGCAAGGCTACGACGCGCAGAACCGCCCGGTGCGGGTGAGCCCTGGGCCCTATGCCGACGAAGCCTATGGCATCAAGACCAGCGCGACCGACCTGCTGCGCTATGTGCGCCTGCACATGCAGCCGGCCGAGCTCTCACCGGCTTTGCGCAACGCGACCGCCATCACCCAGTCCGGCTACTTCCAGGTGGGGGCCATGACCCAAGGCCTGGGCTGGGAGCGCTACCCCTACCCCGCAGCGCTCGCCACCCTGGTAGATGGCAACAGCCCCCGGCTCATCCAAGAGCCGCAAGCCACCCAGCGCTTGACCCCGGCACTGCCTGCACTGCCCGAAGCCTGGTACAACAAGACCGGTTCAACCAGCGGTTTCGGCGTCTACGCCGCGTTCATTCCGTCTGAAAACCGGGCGATCGTCCTGCTGGCCAACCGCAACTATCCCAATGAAGCGCGGGTGCGTGCCGCGTACCAGATTCTCTCCAGCCTTGACCATTGAAAGGCGGTCTCGGCAGGATTGTCCGACAAGATGTAGTGGTTGAAAATATTCACTACAAAACGGTTGACGCCATTCCTCGCCCTTGGGCATGATGAAGCCGTCTCCCCGATCGGGAGCGGTGGCAAGGGTATTCCAGACGGCCTGCGCGGTAACGCAGGCCGTTCGTGGAGAGGGAACTGTCCAAAAGGCAGCGTGAGAAAGCCCCTGTTGCGATGCTGCTGTAGCAGCCTTGGTAGAGCGCTACAAACTGTGGCGCCAACTGTGAAAATCACCAACGAATGGGTAATGGGGGCTTTATGATGAACTTGAACAACAATCCCACAATCGATCAATTGGCCGAACTGTTCGCCGCACGCAAGGACAGCCTCGACGACCACCTGCTGTGGGTAAACCAGACCGGCGATGTGCGTCTCGACCGCCTGCCGCCGAACACTGTCGAAGATGAATTCGAAGCGCACCTGCCCAGCATGCGCGCCCGCTTCAAGGTCTACCGTCGCGGCCAGGGCTACGTCGGCAAGAAGGCTGCCGCCGACACCGAGTTCGTCGGCCGTGTGCTGCAGACCCTGCAACAAGAATGGCCGGCCGCCCGTGAGCGGCAGGCAATCAAGGTGATCGATCCGCTCAACTGAGCGATTGCACCACTTCCTGAGCCCGGCCCCCTGTAGGCCGGGCTTTTTCATGCCTGCCGGCGCTGCCTTTGCGGCAATGCCAGTGCCCCGGTCGCCAGCGCCCTGGCCCGGTCGACGCCCCACACCAGCGCACGGGTCATGGTTTCGCCTGGCCGTGACGGGTAATACTCCTCCACCAGCGCCTTGCCGTCCTTCCCGTACAGCCCAAGGAACAGTTGCGTGGCACCCAGCCGCGACAGGCGGACCTGCACGTCGAAGGTAGTGCCGTCACTCAGTGCTTCATCGTGGCTGCGGCTATGCAAATGCGCATCGGCCCAACGCCAATAGGTTTCTTCCCTGACTCGCATGGAAATCAATCCTCCTTTTCTGAGATGCGCGCAGAAAACCACAACGGCGTTGATTCGGCGAGCGCGACCCACCGTTACCATGAGCAGGATCAAGCAAGGCCAACAAAAACCCCGCCGTTCGGCGGGGTTGTGTGAGCGGGTTCACTTTTTCGGTGGAACCCGAGGGGTGAATCGGCCCTTCTTGGCGCGCTGCAGGTGTGCCGGCTGCAGTTGTTCCGAATCGTCCAGCGTCATGTGGGCAAAACCCAGGCGAAATGCCGCCTGACCGCAACGCACCTGGCTGTTGATCGGAAACGCCTCATTCATGTCTTCGAAAAAGGACTCGCTCATGCCCTGTCTCCCTCCAGTGGCGACGCGTCGGCAAGAACTCGCTTGCCTGGAAAACGCGGCCTGTGAAAATGAGACTAGCCGGTCATTTGCGGACTGCTCGGCCGAAACTTCCAGAGCCGACCAGTGGCAACATGGCATCACTTCAAGCGCACGGCCGTACCGGTGGCAAACACCACGACCATGCCGCCCTGCACCGAAGGCATGCTGATTTCAAAATCGACGCCCACTACCGCATCGGCTTGCAACTGCCGTGCCCGCGCCTTGAGTTCTTCGGTGGCCTGCTCCCGGGCCTCGCGCAGCGCGCTCTCCAGGGTCTGGGAACGCCCGCCGAAGAAATCGCGAAACCGTGTGAAAAAGTCACGCACGAAGTTGATGCCCTGCACCGATTCTGAGCTGACGACGCCAAGATATTCCGCAATCGGGCGGCCTTCGAGCTGGCTGGTGGTGGAGATGATCATCGGATGCTCCGTTGGCTTGGCAAAAGAGCCCAAGTCTAACAAAGCACCGGCTTCTTCGCGGGTAATCCCGCCCGCGCAGGGCCCCTACTGCGCACTCGCCGCGCGCAAGCGCTGCCCCAGCTTCGGCCCGAACACATTGACCAGCAACCCGAGCATCACCAGCAACGCCCCCCACCCTTGAACAGCGGTCAGCCGTTCACCCAGCAGCCAGGCCGACGAGCTCAGGCCAATGACGGGTACCAGCAACGAGAACGGCGCGACCTTGCCCGCAGGATGGCGCGACAGCAGCTTGCTCCACAGGCTGTAGCCCAGCATGGTGGCCACAAACGCCAGGTAGATCAGCGCCAGTACCGAGCTCCAACCAATGTTGGCCAGCGCATGGCCGATACGCTCCGGGCCCTCAAGCCACCACGACAACGCCAGGAACGGCAGCGGCGGGATCAGCCCGCCCCAGATCACCAGCGCCACCAGGTCCACGGAGCCAAAGCGCCGGGTGATGATGTTGCCCATGCCCCACATGGCCCCGGCGCACAAGGTCAGCAGCAGCGCCACGATCGGCACATGGCCGCTGTCCTCACTGCCGATCAGTGCCAGACCGCTGGCCGCCACCAGCAAACCAAGCACGCTGGCAAGGCGCAACCGCTCACCCAGAAACAGCGCAGCAAACCCTAGGGTGAAGAAGGCCTGGGATTGCAGCACGAGCGACGCCAGCCCAGGCGGCATGCCGCTGTACATGGCCTGGAACAGGAAGGCGAACTGGCCCAGGGAGATGGTTGCACCATAGGCAATCAGCCAGCGCCAGGGCAACTTGGGCCGCTTGACCAGCAGCACCGCCGGAAACGCGACCAGCGTAAAGCGCAACGCCCCCAGCAGCATCGGTGGCAGGCCATCCAGGCCGACCTTGATGACCACGAAATTGACTCCCCAGGCGACAATCACCACCAGGGCGATCAGCAGATCCTTGAGCGGCATTGCGACTTCCTTCTTCCGGCGTTCTAGACATATTTCGTTACAGCATAAGGCCAATTCTTGACACAGGACCGGCACAGTTGCGGGCCAGCCTTGCGCAACAGTCGCCCTCAGCCTTCACTTGACCCTGCTTGTATAGACATGCTCATATCGCCGTGCAGCCATGCGTGGCACGCCTCGCCAATGGCCATCACCCTTACACAAAAACAATGAAGCGGAGCCCTCTGGCCGGGCGTCGGTGTCTATACCGTGGGCGTGCTGGTACAGATGCCATTGATCGATACCAAGCTGTACACCGGGCCGATGGCTGCGCACCTGGGCGGTGTGGACGTGTCGTGGCTGATCGGTCTGATGCTGCCGAGCGTGCTGTATTACTGGGTAGCGCGGCGGCGTGCCGACGAGGCCCCGACTCGCATGATCGTGCCTGAGCCACGCTAACCCCCTTTGAGCGCGGCTGGCCGTTGCCGAACGATCTGAGCCCGCCGGTCCAGTCGTTGCAAAAAACGCAACGACATTGATCGCCCCTGTCATTGAGCCCCTCCCCCCTGCCCTTTAGCGTTGCTCACATAAGAAATCATCCTGCATAGGTGACCCCCGTGAGCAACCTGATCCCCGCCGTCAACCTGGCGATCGACCCGGCCGAGCTGGTACAGCCCGACCGCGTCCACACCTCCCTCTACACCGACCCGGCGCTGTTCGACGCCGAGCTGGAAAAGATT
>NZ_BCBH01000039.1:0-46998 GCF_001320525.1 Pseudomonas sp. NBRC 111131
TGGTCAGGCCCTGACGCTGGCAGGGGGCATTCAGATCTGCTCGAGCAACCAGCTTCGAAACGCCCGCAGCGAAGGCAGTGCCTCATTCCGCGGTGGATAGATCAGGTAGTAACTGCGCTGGCTGGCGAACGCCGCCCCTGGGCTGAACAGTTCGCCCTTGGCCAGCTCCTCCTCCACCAGGATCCGCGGTACCAGGCCAATACCGATCCCCGCGCGTACCGCCTGGATAAGGTGCGATGTCAGTTCGAAGCTCGGCCCCAGGCGCATGGCCCGGTGCGGCAGGCCATGGTGCGAAAACCACTCACCCCAGGCATGGGGGTTGTTGGCGACATTGAGCAGCACCTGGTCGCTGATGCGTGTCGGGTCCCAGCCCTGCCCATCACCACCGGCCTCTGGCGGCAGGATCACCACCAGCTCCTCGGCATGCAGGCGATGGCAGATCAGCCCTGGCAGGTCATGGCTAGCCACGCCGATGGCCGCGTCGATCTCACTGGTGTCGAAATTGATTGCCTCGATCCGTGAATGGATATGCACCAGCATGCCCGGGTGGGCGCTGTAGAAGGCATGAAGGCGGGGGAGCAGCCATTTGGAACCGAAGGTCGGCAATGTCGCCAGGCGCAGGGTACCCACGCCGGACTGATAGGCCAGGGCCTGCAAGGTGGCGCTGCGGATGCGCCCCAGTGCCTCGCTCAGCTCGCGCTGATACAGCCGGCCGACGTCGGTCAGCTGCACCTGGCGGCCTTCGCGGCGGAACAGGGTCAGGCCCAGTTGCTGCTCCAAGGCCTGCACCTGGCGGCTGACCGCGCTTTGCGTCAGCGACAGTTCGGCGGCGGCGCGAGTATAACTTTCATGCCGTGCCGCCGCCTCGAAAGCCAGCAGCAGCGACATGGACGGGGTCAGGTGACGGTAATTCATTCATAAAAGTCATTGATAGCGGCAGGATTATCCGTTTGCCCCTAAGGCAAAACTACAGGAACATTGGCCTACACGTCATCCCTGCATGCAGCGACCCATGCCGGAACGACAAGATTTCCGTGAATTAGCCCCTAAAGAGGCCATCCTTCGATGATCGCCCAGCTGCCGACCCTTGCTCCCGCCACAGCGCCGAGTGCCCACTACCCCGAATTCCTCGAAGCCCTGCGCAACAGCGGCTTCCGTGGCCAGATCAGTGCCGACTACGGTACGCGCACGGTGCTGGCCACCGATAACTCCATCTATCAGCGTTTGCCCCAGGCCGCAGTGTTCCCCCAAGACGCTGACGACGTGGCCCGCGTGGCGGCCCTGATGGCCGAGGAGCGCTTTCAGCAGGTCAAGCTGACCCCGCGAGGCGGTGGAACTGGCACCAACGGCCAGTCGCTCACCGACGGCATCGTTGTCGACCTGTCGCGGCACATGAACAACATCCTGGAAATCAACGTCGAAGAGCGTTGGGTGCGGGTGCAGGCCGGTGTGGTCAAAGACCAGCTCAATGCCGCGCTCAAGCCCCATGGCCTGTTTTTCGCGCCCGAGCTGTCCACCTCCAACCGCGCCACCGTCGGCGGCATGATCAACACCGACGCCAGTGGCCAGGGTAGCTGCACCTACGGTAAAACCCGCGACCACGTGCTCGAGCTGCACAGCGTGCTGCTGGGTGGCGAGCGCCTGCACAGTCTGCCGATCGACGATGCAGCGCTCGAGCAGGCGTGCGCCGCGCCGGGCCGGGTCGGCGAGGTGTATCGCACAGCGCGCCACATCCAGCAAACCCAGGCCGAACTGATCGAAACCACCTTCCCCAAGCTCAACCGCTGCCTGACCGGTTACGACCTGGCGCACCTGCGCGACGAGCAGGGCCGCTTCAACCTCAACAGCGTGCTGTGCGGTGCCGAAGGATCGTTGGGTTACGTGGTCGAAGCCAAGCTCAACGTGCTGCCGATCCCCAAGTACGCAGTGCTGGTCAATGTCCGCTACACCAGCTTCATGGATGCGCTGCGCGATGCCAACGCGTTGATGGCGCACAAGCCGCTGTCGATCGAGACGGTGGACTCCAAGGTATTGATGCTGGCGATGAAGGACATCGTCTGGCACAGCGTCGCTGAATACTTCCCGGCCGACGCCGAGCGCCCGACCCTGGGTATCAACCTGGTGGAGTTCTGCGGCGATGAGCCGGCCGAGGTCAATGCCCGGGTCGAAGCCTTCGTCGAGCACCTGCAGCGCGACACCAGCGTCGAGCGCCTGGGCCACACCTTGGCTGAAGGTGCCGAGGCGGTGACCCGTGTCTATACCATGCGCAAGCGTTCGGTGGGCTTGCTGGGCAACGTCGAGGGCGAAGTGCGCCCGCAGCCGTTCGTTGAAGATACCGCCGTGCCGCCAGAGCAGTTGGCCGACTACATCGCCGACTTCCGTGCGCTGCTCGATGGCCATGGCCTGGCCTATGGCATGTTCGGCCACGTCGACGCTGGCGTGCTGCATGTGCGCCCGGCACTGGACATGAAGGACCCGGCCCAGGCGGCGCTGGTCAAGCCGATCTCCGATGCCGTGGCGGCCTTGACCAAGCGCTACGGTGGCCTGCTGTGGGGCGAACATGGCAAGGGCTTGCGTTCGGAATACGTGCCGCAGTACTTCGGTGAGCTGTACCCGGCGCTGCAGCGCCTCAAAGGGGCCTTCGACCCGCGCAACCAGCTCAACCCCGGGAAGATCTGCACCCCCCCCGACAGCGCCGAAGGTTTGACCAAGGTCGATGGTGTGACCCTGCGAGGTGATCTGGACCGGACCATCGACGAGCGTGTGTGGCAGGACTTCGCCAGCGCCGTGCACTGCAACGGCAACGGTGCCTGTTACAACTATGACCCCAATGACGCCATGTGCCCGTCGTGGAAAGCCACCCGCGAGCGCCAGCATTCGCCCAAGGGGCGTGCCTCGCTGATGCGTGAGTGGCTGCGTCTGCAAGGCCAGGCGAACATCGACGTGCTGGACGCGGCGCGCAACAAGGTGTCCTGGCTCAAGAGCCTGCCAGCACGGCTGCGCAACAACCGCGCACGCCGCCAGGGCCAGGATGATTTCTCCCATGAGGTGTACGACGCCATGGCCGGTTGCCTGGCGTGCAAATCGTGCGCCGGCCAGTGCCCGATCAAGGTCAACGTACCGGACTTCCGTTCGCGCTTCCTCGAGCTGTACCACGGGCGCTACCAGCGCCCGCTGCGTGATTACCTGATCGGCTCGCTGGAGTTCACCATTCCCTACCTGGCCCACGCGCCGGGGTTGTACAACGCGGTGATGGGGTCGAAATGGGTGAGCAAGCTGCTGGCGGACAAGGTGGGCATGGTCGACAGCCCGCTGATCAGCCGTTTCAACTTCCAGTCCACGCTGACGCGCTGCCGGGTTGGTGTGGCCAGCGTGCCAGCGTTGCGCGAACTGACGCCGGCCCAACGCCAGCGTAGCATCGTGCTGGTGCAGGATGCCTTTACCCGCTACTTCGAGACACCACTGCTGGCAGCGTTCATCGAGCTGGCCCATCGGCTGGGGCACCGTGTGTTCCTGGCGCCCTACAGCGCCAACGGCAAGCCGCTGCACGTACAGGGCTTCCTCGGTGCCTTCGCTAAGGCGGCCGTCCGTAATGCTACCCAGCTCAAGGCCTTGGCCGACTGCGGTGTGCCGCTGGTGGGCCTGGACCCGGCGATGACCCTGGTTTATCGCCAGGAGTACCAGAAAGTGCCGGGCCTGGAAGGCAGCCCCAAGGTGCTGCTGCCACAGGAATGGCTGATGGATGTGCTGCCTGAGCAGCCGGCGACGGCGCCTGGTCGTTTCCGCCTGATGGCGCACTGCACGGAGAAGACCAATGTGCCGGCCAGCACCAAACAGTGGGAGCAAGTGTTCGCTCGCCTGGGCCTGACGCTGGTGACCGAGGCTACGGGCTGCTGTGGCATGTCGGGTACTTATGGGCATGAGGCGCGCAACCAGGAAACGTCGCGGACCATTTTCGAGCAGTCGTGGGCGACCAAGCTGGACAAAGAAGGCGAAGCGCTGGCGACCGGGTACTCGTGCCGTAGCCAGGTCAAGCGCATGACTGAACGGCAGATGCGCCATCCGCTGGAAGTGGTGTTGCAGCACGCGCAGCGGTAAATCTGCGGTGGCCTTTTCGCGGGGTTGTCCCGCGAAAAGGCTGTTACACGCGTCGCAGCATCAAGCCTGCGGCAGGGTTTGCCGAGCCTGCCGCGCCTGCCGGTAAAGGTACAGGCTCAATACCAGCCCGCCGCAGGCTGCCGCCGCCGCGAAGAGAAACATCGAAGCAAAGCCAAACCCCGACGCCACCGCGCCCACCAGCGGCCCGGTAATCCCCAGCGACAAGTCGACGAACAGTGAATAGGCGCCTACCGCCGCCCCGCGGTTGGCAGCAGACACCTGGTTCACCGCCTCCACGCCCAGCGCGGGGAACACCAGCGAGAAGCCAAAGCCACTGAGCGCTGCGCCGGCCAATGCCATCTCGGCGCTCGGCGCCAACCACAGCATCAGCAAGCCCAGTGTCTCCACTGACAGGCACGCGATGGCCACGCGAAACCCGCCAATGCGGTTGATCAAGTTGCCGAACAGCAGGCGTGCGCTGATGAAGCTGGCGCCGAACAGGCTCAGCGTAAGGGCCGCGTTTTCCCAGCCATGGCTGGCGTAGTACAGGGTGATGAAGGTGGCGATGGTGCCGAAGCCGATCGAGCCGAGTGCGAGCCCCGAACCGTGGGGGAACACTTTACCCAGCACCTGCAGAAACGGCAGGCGCACGCCGCTGACAATTGGCGCGGCGCGTTTTGGCCATGCCAGCAGCAGGCCAGCTGCGCACAGCAAAAGGATGCTTACCCCCATGCTCCAAAGGCCCAGGCTCTTGACCATGAGCACGCCCAGCGGGGCGCCGATGGCCAGTGCGCCGTAACTGGCGATGCCATTCCAGGAGATGACCTTGGCAGTATTTTGCGCCCCGACCCGGCCGATACCCCAGCCGATCGAGCCGGAGCCCACCAGGCTTTCGGCGCTGCCCAGCACCAGGCGGCCAACCAGCAGGCAGGCCAGGCTCAGCCAGGGCAGGTGGGTCAGGAAGGCACAGGCCAGCATGAAGACGCCGCTCACGCCGCAGCCGGCAAGGCCGTACATGACGGCCCTCTTGCTGCCCTGGTTGTCGATGATGCGGCTGGCGGTAGGGCGGCTGAGCAACGTGGCCAGGTACTGCACGCTGATCACCAGGCCGGCGATCACGGTGCTGAAACCCAGGTCGTTGTGCACATAGCCGGGCAACACGGCCAGGGGAATGCCGATGTTCAGGTAGCCGATGAACGTGAAAAGGACGATGGAGACCACTTGCAGGGTGACCGCAAGGGGGCGCGGTGAGTCGGGCATGGGGGCCTACAGGGAAGAAGTTCAGGACGGTGTGAAAACGTGATGAAGGCGGTAGTCCGCAGGTCAGCCGTTTTCACACAGTCGGGGGATGCGCGGTTATTCCTGGTCAGCGCTGGATTGATCGTCGCCATCCTCGACGGCAGGCGTCGGTTCGGAGTGAGCGGCAACGGTTTGCTCTTCGGGGTTCAGGCTTGGGAAGGGAAGATTCGGGATTTCGTGCATCTCGTCGTTCCTCGCAAGTGTGAGTGAAAAGACTGCGCCAGGCGCGTTTGGAGCTTCGTAAAGCTGACGCAGGATACACAAGTCTGGATGACAGTTTGTAAATTTTCCCCGTCGCTTGTCGGTTTTGCGGGCGGCTACCGGACATTTTTCTGGCAAAAAAGGGCCGCTGGGCGCCCCATTGGCGAGCAAGCCTGCGTCCACAACACCGGTGTTGCTGGAGCGGGTTTACCCACGAGCGGGGCGCGCAGCGGCCCTGTTTACCGGTTACTTACGGCCTTCAGCCGTCTCGGCAACCTTGTCGGTACGCGCGCACATGATGAAGTCGTTGCGGTGCAGGCCTTTGATCGAGTGGCTCCACCAGGTTACGGTGACCTTGCCCCACTCGGTCAGAAGGCCTGGGTGGTGGCCTTCGGCTTCAGCGATTTCGCCCACGGCGTTGGTAAAGGCCAGGGCATGCTTGAAGTTCTTGAACAGAAACACGCGCTCCAGCTCCATGTGGCCGTCACGCACTTCGATGTTCCAGTCCGGGATCTCGCGGATCAGCTCGGCCAGCTCGTCATCGGTGACTTTCGGCGCATCGGCGCGGCAGGCTTCGCAATGGGCTTGGTTCAAGGCATTCATGAGGTGTTTTCCGATTCTGATTATGGTCGGCAAGGTCGCTCAGGCAGCGACCTTGGGTGGAAATTTGGGGGCGTGTAGGCCCAACTGCATGGCGTGCTGGACCATGCCCATGATGTCTTCGTGGGCCAGGTCGAACAGGCGCTTGAGGTTCGGCAGTACGAAATACAGCGGCTGCAGGATGTCGATGCGGTACGGCGTGCGCATGGCTTCGACGGGGTCGAAGGCCTGGTGCTCCGGCTCGCCAGACAAGCTGTAGACGGTCTCCTTTGGCGAGGAGAGGATGCCGCCGCCATAGATCTTGCGACCTTGCGGGGTCTCCATCAGGCCGAACTCGATGGTCATCCAGTACAGCCGAGCCAGGTAGACGCGCTGTTCCTTGGTTGCCGCCAGGCCCAGTTTGCCGTAGGTGTGGGTGAATTCGGCGAACCAGGGGTTGGTCAGCAGCGGGCAGTGGCCAAAGATCTCGTGGAAGATGTCCGGTTCCTGCAGGTAGTCCAGCTCTTGCGGAGTACGGATGAACGTGGCGACTGGGAAGCGCTTGCTGGCCAGCAGTTCGAAGAAGGTCTGGAAGGGGATCAGCGCTGGCACGCGGGCAACCTGCCAGCCGGTGGTGGCGTCCAGCACCTTGTTGATCTCGCCCAGTTGCGGAATGCGGTCATGGGGCAGCTTGAGCTGGTCGATGCCGTCCAGGTATTCCTGGCACGCGCGGCCTTCGATGACCTTCAACTGACGGGTGATCAGCGTGTTCCACACCGCATGCTCTTGCTGCGGGTAGTCGATAAAACCGTGCGCATCGGGCTCGCGTGCCACGTATTGCGTCTGTTTCATGTGGCTCTCCTGGTGAGGGCTTTCTTGTTATGTCCACGACATACCCTAGGAATATCCCGCCACTTGCCGATTTGCACGGCCTCAAACGCGCTGACACCGGCGTTTGATGTGCGAGATCGTAACGATAATTTTACAAAATACGTGGCATGCCGGAGAATTCAGGCGATCCAGCGGACGATTTGGCTATTTTTGTCAGCTTATCTTTACGACTTTTCTGCGCGGCGTTGAAAAACTTCGCTGCTTCGAGAGCTCTCATGCGTATCAAAGTGCACTGCCAGAACCGCATCGGCATTCTTCGGGACATCCTCAACCTGCTCGTGGAGTACGGCATCAACGTGCTGCGTGGCGAAGTAGGAGGCGATCATGGCAATGCTATCTACCTGCACTGCCCGAACCTCATCAACCTGCAGTTCCAGGCATTGCGGCCCAAGTTCGAGTCGATCGCCGGTGTGTTCGGCGTCAAGCGGGTCGGGCTGATGCCCAGCGAGCGTCGCCACATGGAGCTCAATGCGTTGCTGGGGGCGCTGGACTTTCCGGTGCTGTCGGTAGACATGGGGGGCAGCATCGTCGCGGCCAACCGTAGCGCTGCGCAGCTGTTGGGGGTAAGGGTCGATGAAGTGCCGGGTATTCCGCTGGCGCGCTACGTCGACGATTTCGACCTGCCTGAGCTGGTGCGGGCCAACCAGTCGCGGATCAACGGGTTGCGCATCAAGGTGAAAGGGGATGTGTTTCTGGCCGACATTGCGCCCCTGCAGTCCGAGCATGATGAAAGCGAAGCATTGGCCGGTGCAGTGCTGACCCTGCACCGCGCTGACCGCATCGGCGAGCGTATCTACAATGTGCGCAAACAAGAGCTGCGGGGCTTCGACAGTATCTTCCAGAGCTCGCGGGTGATGGCGGCGGTGGTACGTGAAGCGCGGCGCATGGCGCCATTGGATGCTCCGCTGCTGATCGAGGGCGAGACCGGCACCGGCAAAGAGCTGCTGGCCCGTGCCTGCCACCTGGCCAGCCCCCGCGGCCAGGCGCCGCTGATGGCGCTCAATTGCGCCGGCTTGCCGGAGTCCATGGCTGAAACCGAGCTGTTCGGTTATGGCCCGGGCGCCTTCGAGGGCGCGCGTGCCGAAGGTAAGCTGGGGCTGCTGGAACTGACCGCCGGTGGCACGTTGTTCCTTGATGGGGTAGGGGAGATGAGCCCGCGCCTGCAGGTGAAGCTGCTGCGCTTTTTGCAGGATGGCTGCTTCCGCCGTGTAGGCAGTGATGAAGAGGTGTACCTGGATGTGCGGGTCATCTGTGCGACCCAGGTGGACTTGTCGGAGATGTGTGCCCGTGGCGAGTTTCGTCAGGACCTGTATCACCGCCTCAATGTGCTGTCATTGCATATCCCGCCGCTGCGCGAGTGCATGGATGGCCTGGAGGGGCTGGTGCAACACTTCCTCGATCAGGCCAGCCGGCAGATCGGCTGTGCAATGCCTCGCCTGGCGCCGGCAGCGATGGACAAACTTGCGCAATACCATTGGCCCGGCAATGTGCGGCAGCTGGAAAACGTTTTGTTCCAGGCAGTGTCGCTGTGCGAGGGCGGTGTGGTGAAAAGCGACCATATTCGTTTGCCAGATTATGGTGTGCGGCAGCCGTTGGGCGAGTTTTCGCTGGAGGGGGATCTTTCGCAGATTGTCGGACGCTTTGAAAAAGCAGTCTTGGAAAGTCTGGTGGGTGAATACCCAAGTAGCCGGGCATTAGGCAAACGCTTGGGCGTTTCACATACCACGATTGCCAACAAGTTGCGCGAATATGCCGTGAGTAAGTTGGGTGAATAGTTATGTAAAGTAGCGACTGATTCGCGAAAGGGCCCCGGCGGGGCCCCATTCGTTGACGGGGATCAGCCGTTGGAGCAGCCGTTGCCCATCACGCGGTATTCGAGAATGTGCTTCTGGCCCTTGGAGTCCTCGTAGGTCATGCGGGCAGGCACTACTTCGCAGACATTGGGCACTTCGCTCATGGAAATGACGCGGGCGATGTCCAGGTGCTGCGAGTAACTGTACTGTTCAACCGGAATCTGCTCGACATCGTTTGCTTCGCCGGCCATCGCCGCGCTGCAAAGACCGCCAAGTACCAATACCAGTAAAGCTTTCATTTTCAATTTACCTGTCTAAGGTCGTGAGGGGGCACGCGGCGTTTGTGGCGCCGCGAGTACAGCCAAGTTTTCAACTATCGGATTAGAGAGGGATTAACGCTTGCCTTCGTGGGGGCTGTTACCAGTTGTTAATCGCCTTGCCGTTGCTGGCGAGGTGAATCTTATGCCTCGTTAGTTGAGGGAAACAGACAGTGTTTTGATAAAGTTTTTTTGCCTTTTGACAGAATCTGTAACAATCCCTCGGCAAAATCTTTCGTTATGCCCCTCCGCCGGGCCGCCGGCTGCGGCCTAGAGCCTTTCCCGCCGAACGCCGCGATCGCAGCTCGTCGTGCTACTACCATCGTCGAATGGCTTTTGCCGCTCTGGTACAGTTACAAACGGATTCATACAAAAACAACTATTACACCGAGGTAACACAGATGAGTGCGGCTCCACTGTATCCCGTTCGTCCCGAGGTTGCGGCCACTACCCTGACCGACGAGGCCACCTACAAGGCCATGTACCAGCAATCGGTGATCAACCCGGACGGCTTCTGGCGCGAGCAGGCCCAGCGTCTTGACTGGATCAAGCCGTTCACCAAGGTCAAGCAGACCTCGTTCGACGATCACCATGTCGACATCAAATGGTTTGCCGACGGCACTCTGAACGTTTCCTCCAACTGCCTGGATCGCCACCTCGAAGAGCGCGGCGACCAACTGGCGATCATCTGGGAAGGCGACGACCCTTCCGAGCACCGCAACATCACCTACCGCGAGCTCCACGAGCAGGTCTGCAAGTTCGCCAACGCCCTGCGTGGCCAGGACGTGCACCGTGGTGACGTGGTGACCATCTATATGCCGATGATCCCGGAGGCGGTGGTCGCCATGCTGGCCTGTGCCCGCATCGGTGCCATCCACTCGGTCGTGTTCGGTGGTTTCTCGCCGGAGGCCCTGGCCGGGCGCATCATCGACTGCAGGTCGAAAGTGGTGATCACGGCTGACGAAGGCGTGCGTGGTGGCCGGCGTACGCCGCTCAAGGCCAACGTCGATTTGGCGCTGACCAACCCTGAAACCAGCAGCGTGCAGAAGATCATCGTGTGCAAGCGCACCGGTGGCGACATCGCCTGGCACCAGCACCGCGACATCTGGTACGAAGACCTGATGAAGGTTGCCTCCAGCCACTGCGCGCCGAAGGAGATGGGGGCCGAGGAAGCGCTGTTCATCCTTTATACCTCTGGCTCTACCGGTAAGCCCAAGGGTGTGCTGCATACCACGGGGGGGTACCTTGTGTATGCCGCGCTCACCCACGAACGCGTCTTCGACTACCGCCCTGGTGAGGTCTATTGGTGTACCGCCGACGTAGGCTGGGTCACGGGCCACAGCTACATTGTCTACGGCCCGCTGGCCAACGGCGCGACCACGCTGTTGTTCGAAGGTGTACCGAACTACCCGGATATCACCCGCGTGTCGAAGATCGTCGACAAGCACAAGGTCAACATCCTCTACACCGCACCGACCGCCATTCGCGCCATGATGGCCGAGGGCGAGGCCGCCGTTGCTGATGCCGATGGTTCCAGCCTCCGCCTGTTGGGCTCGGTGGGCGAGCCGATCAACCCTGAGGCCTGGAACTGGTATTACAAGACCGTTGGCAAGGAGCGTTGCCCGATCGTCGACACCTGGTGGCAGACAGAGACCGGCGGCATTCTGATCAGCCCGCTGCCGGGTGCCACCGGCCTGAAGTCCGGCTCGGCCACTCGCCCGTTCTTTGGCGTGGTGCCGGCGCTGGTGGACAACCTGGGCAACCTGATCGAAGGGGCTGCTGAGGGTAACCTGGTGATCCTGGACTCCTGGCCAGGCCAGTCGCGTTCGCTGTACGGCGACCACGATCGTTTCGTCGATACCTATTTCAAGACTTTCCGTGGCATGTACTTCACCGGCGACGGTGCCCGTCGCGACGAGGATGGCTACTACTGGATCACCGGCCGGGTGGATGACGTGCTCAACGTTTCCGGCCACCGCATGGGTACCGCCGAGATCGAGAGCGCCATGGTGGCCCATGCCAAGGTGGCCGAGGCTGCTGTGGTGGGGGTGCCGCACGACATCAAGGGCCAGGGCATCTATGTCTATGTCACCCTCAATGCCGGTACGGAGCCAAGCGAGCAGTTGCGTCTGGAGCTTAAGAACTGGGTACGCAAGGAGATCGGCCCGATCGCCTCGCCGGATGTGATTCAGTGGGCACCCGGGCTGCCGAAGACGCGCTCGGGCAAGATCATGCGCCGCATCCTGCGCAAGATTGCCACGGGCGAATACGATGCGCTGGGGGATATCTCCACCCTGGCCGATCCGGGTGTGGTGCAGCACCTGATCGATACTCACAAGTCAATGAGCCTGGCGACTGCGTGATAACACGGGGCTGCAGCGCAGCCCCTTCACAGCAAAAACCCCGCGCGTGCAATCGGCGGGGTTTTTGCTTGACTGTTACCCGACATTCATCGGTAACCGCTCTGTCACCGACTTCGCACAAAAACGAGGCGCCCGGAAACAGTTCTGACCTAAATCGGTGCGCCGTGGCAGTCATTTTGTGCATTGCAGCACGCTGCGCTTGCCGTCTTACAAGGGTTTGCCAATAATAGGCCCAGTAATTGCTAGTTCTATAGGTTCTATTCCTTGCGCTCTTGCATATCTTGCAATGGCTGTCAACCACGCCCGCTGCGGTTTCAAGCGCTTCTGTAAGTAGTTGTCGCTTTGAAGAAATATCGACTACCGGGCTGTCGTTAGAATGCCACTCACTCGCTCGTGGTCTGCGACCTTGGTCGAACCCTGCGCGGCTCGCGTTGTACCCATTCGCATATCGGGCAGTTGTGACCCTGCCTTGTATTGCCCTGTACCGATGGAGTTACCTGATGAAGAAGCTCGCACTGCTTGGCGCCCTGGCGCTTTCCGTGTTTTCCCTGGTGTCGCAGGCCGATGAAAAGCCGTTGAAGATCGGCATCGAAGCCGCCTACCCACCCTTCGCCTTCAAGCAGCCTGACGGCAGCATCGCCGGTTTCGACTACGACATCGGCAACGCCCTGTGTGAAGAAATGAAAGCCAAGTGCACCTGGGTCGAGCAGGAATTCGATGGCCTGATCCCGGCGCTGAAAGTGCGCAAGATCGACGCTATCCTGTCGTCCATGTCGATCACCGAAGACCGCAAGAAGTCGGTCGACTTTACCAAGCGCTACTACCTGACCCCAGCGCGCCTGGTCATGAAGGAAGGCACCGCGGTCAGCGACAGCCTGGATGAATTGAAAGGCAAGAAGATCGGCGTGCAGCGCGGCTCGATCCACGACCGCTTCGCCAAGGAAGTGCTGGGCGCCAAGGGCGCCACCGTGGTTCCTTACGGCACCCAGAACGAGATCTACCTCGACGTGGCAGCTGGCCGCCTCGACGGCACCGTGGCTGACGCCACCCTGCTGGAAGACGGCTTCCTCAAGACCGACGCGGGCAAGGGCTTCGCGTTCGTAGGCCCGGCCTTCACCGACGCCAAGTACTTCGGTGACGGCATCGGCATTGCCGTACGCAAGGGTGACAAGGCCAATGTCGACCGCATCAATGCGGCCATCGACGCCATTCGTGCCAACGGTAAGTACAAAGAAATCGAGAAGAAGTACTTCAACTTCGACATCTACGGTCCAGACTCGAACTAAGTCGTCGAGTTTCACCTGTGCAATGGTGCAAACAGCAGAGGCTCTGAGGTTTGCACCATTTTTCATTCTCTAGGTCGAGGACCTCATCATGTTGAAAGGCTACGGGGCAGTCATCCTCGACGGGGCGTGGCTGACGCTGCAGCTCGCCCTGTCGTCGATGGCCCTGGCCATTGTGCTCGGCCTGATTGGCGTCGCGCTGCGCTTGTCGCCGGTGCGCTGGCTGGCCTGGTTGGGCGATATGTATGCCACGGTGATCCGTGGTATTCCGGACCTGGTGCTGATCCTGCTGATCTTCTACGGCGGGCAGGACATCATCAACCGTGTGGCGCCGCTGGTCGGTTATGACGATTACATCGATCTGAACCCGCTGGTGGCGGGTATTGGTACCCTGGGCTTCATCTTTGGCGCCTACCTGTCGGAAACCTTCCGTGGCGCTTTCCTCGGTATTCCCAAGGGCCAGGCCGAAGCAGGCGCGGCCTATGGCATGAACGGGCGGCAAGTATTCTTCCGCATCCTGGTGCCGCAGATGATCCGCCTGGCGATTCCGGGCTTCACCAACAACTGGCTGGTACTGACCAAGGCCACGGCACTGATCTCGGTGGTCGGTCTGCAGGACATGATGTTCAAGGCCAAGCAGGCGGCCGATGCCACCCGCGAACCCTTTACCTTCTTCCTGGCGGTGGCAGCGTTGTACCTGGTGATTACCAGTGTTTCGCTGCTGGCCCTCAAGTATCTGGAAAAGCGCTACTCGGTGGGTGTGAAGGTGGCTGAACTATGATCTTCGACTACAACGTCATCTGGGAGGCCATGCCGCTGTATCTCGGCGGGCTGTTGACCACCCTCAAGCTGTTGGCGCTGTCGCTGCTGTTCGGCCTGCTGGCGGCTGTGCCTCTGGGGTTGATGCGCGTATCCAAGCAGCCACTGGTGAACATGAGCGCATGGCTGTACACCTACGTCATCCGCGGTACGCCGATGCTGGTGCAGCTGTTCTTGATCTACTATGGCCTGGCTCAGTTCGAGGCGGTGCGCGAGAGCATTGTCTGGCCGTGGCTGTCCAGTGCAACGTTCTGTGCCTGCCTGGCCTTTGCCATCAACACCAGCGCCTATACCGCCGAAATCATCGCCGGCAGCCTCAAGGCCACGCCCCACGGCGAAATCGAGGCCGCCAAAGCCATGGGCATGTCGCGTATCAAGATGTACCGCCGCATTCTGCTGCCATCGGCCTTGCGCCGGGCGCTGCCGCAGTACAGCAACGAAGTGATCATGATGCTGCAGACCACCAGCCTGGCGTCGATCGTTACCTTGATCGACATCACCGGTGCCGCACGTACGGTCAATGCCCAGTACTACCTGCCTTTCGAGGCCTATATCACGGCGGGCGTGTTCTATCTGTGCCTGACCTTCATCCTGGTGCGCCTGTTCAAGATGGCCGAACGCCGCTGGCTCGGCTACCTGGCGCCGCGCAAGCACTGAACGCTCTGTGAGAACCGACAGCATGTACAAACTCGAAGTCCAAGACCTGCACAAGCGCTACGGCAGCCATGAAGTGCTCAAGGGCGTGTCCCTGGCAGCCAAGGCCGGCGATGTGATCAGCATCATCGGCTCCAGCGGTTCGGGCAAGTCGACCTTCCTGCGCTGCATCAACCTGCTCGAGCAGCCGCATGCCGGCAAGATTCTGCTCAACAACGAAGAGCTGAAGATGGTTGCCGGCAAGGACGGCGCACTCAAGGCTGCCGACCCCCGCCAATTGCAGCGCATGCGCTCGCGGCTGTCGATGGTGTTCCAGCATTTCAACCTGTGGTCGCACATGACTGCGCTGGAAAACGTTATCGAAGCGCCGGTGCACGTGCTGGGCATGAGCAAGAAGCAAGCCCTGGAAAAGGCTGAACATTACCTGGCCAAGGTCGGTGTCGCCCACCGCAAGGACGCGTTCCCCGGGCACATGTCCGGCGGCGAGCAACAGCGGGTGGCCATTGCCCGGGCGCTGGCCATGGAGCCTGAAGTGATGCTGTTCGACGAGCCGACCTCGGCGCTCGACCCAGAGCTGGTGGGCGATGTGCTCAAGGTCATGCAGGCCCTGGCCCAGGAAGGCCGGACCATGGTGGTGGTCACCCACGAAATGGGCTTCGCCCGCGAGGTGTCCAACCAGTTGGTGTTCCTGCACAAAGGCCTGGTCGAAGAAACCGGTTGCCCACGCGACGTGCTGGCCAATCCAAAATCGGAGCGGCTCAAGCAGTTTCTCTCGGGCAGCCTGAAGTAAAAGGCTGCACCTTCGCACCAGAATAGGGCATGCTGCGCAGCGAGCGCAGCCTGACCCGGCGCCATAGACTCGAACGACCTCAGGTTTCGGACCGCACCCTATGACCACCCAGCGAATCGGTTTTCTCCTTTGGCCAAGCACCAAGCCTTTGACCCTGGCGCTGGCAGAGGAGGTGTTGCAGGTGGCCCAGCGAGTGCATCCGGATGTGGTGTACGAGTTGGCCTTTCTGCAGGCCGAGCCTGCAGAGGAGGGTGCATGGCGCTTGCCGGGCGAGCCGTGGAATGGCCGCCTCGAGGGGTGTCACAAGCTGTTCCTGCTGGCCGATGAGTTACCGCAGGCCGTGGGCTCGACGCTGTCGGCAGCGCTCAAGCAGGTGGCTCGCAGCGGGTGCATGATCGGTGGATTGTCTGCGGGCGTGTACCCATTGGCCATGCTCGGCCTGCTCGATGGCTACCGCGCGGCGGTGCATTGGCGCTGGCAGGACGATTTTGCCGAGCGCTTCCCGAAAGTGATCGCCACCAGTCACCTGTTCGACTGGGACCGCGATCGCCTGACGGCCTGTGGCGGGATGGCGGTGACCGACCTGCTGCTGGCGGTGCTGGCCCGTGATCACGGTGCCGAACTGGCCGGTGCGGTGTCCGAGGAACTGGTGGTCGAACGTATTCGCGAGGGTGGCGAGCGCCAGCGCATTCCGCTGCAGAACCGCCTGGGCTCAAGCCATCCGAAGCTGACCCAGGCGGTGTTGCTGATGGAAGCCAACATCGAAGAACCGTTGACCACCGATGAAATCGCCCAGCATGTGTGCGTGTCGCGCCGGCAACTGGAGCGGATCTTCAAGCAGTACCTCAATCGCGTACCCAGCCAGTATTACCTGGAGCTGCGCCTGAACAAGGCGCGGCAGATGCTGATGCAGACCAGCAAGTCGATCATCCAGATCGGGTTGTCGTGCGGGTTCTCCTCAGGGCCGCATTTTTCCAGTGCTTACCGCAACTTCTTTGGTGCAACGCCGCGTGAAGACCGGAATCAGCGGCGTAGCAGCAGCCCGTTCGAATTGAGCTCGGCGCCAGCCGAAAAGGGCTGACGTTTCTGTCGGTTGTGGCTTCCCGTTCGTGGGGCCGCCCCGTCCCGCGAAAAGGCCAGCACAGGCAACACCTCTTCATATGTGAACACCCGTTCACCCAGTCCCGCTCTGCCGTTACACTGCGCGATTGCGACAGTGTTTGTCGCATTGCCGAAAGCCTTGGTAAAACTGGGTTTTGCGCTGTAACAAGTTGTCGCTTGGCCGCAAGGACAGGCGCGGATCAGTCCTTACAATCCCCCCATCGCTCGCCACTTCCAGGCCAGCGTTTCTCTTCAGGAGACTCAGATGTCCGTTGAGCAAGCCCCGGTGCAACGTGCCGATTTCGACCAGGTCATGGTCCCCAACTATTCTCCGGCGGCCTTCATCCCTGTACGAGGCGAGGGTTCCCGCGTGTGGGACCAGTCGGGCCGCGAGCTCATCGACTTTGCCGGCGGCATCGCGGTGAACGCCCTGGGCCATTGTCACCCGGCGCTGGTCAAGGCGTTGACCGAACAAGCCAACACCCTCTGGCACGTTTCCAATGTCTTCACCAACGAGCCGGCCCTGCGCCTGGCCCACAAGCTGGTCGATGCCACCTTTGCCGAGCGGGCATTCTTCTGTAACTCCGGCGCGGAGGCCAACGAGGCTGCTTTCAAGCTGGCCCGTCGTGTCGCCCATGACCGTTTCGGCCCTGAAAAGCACGAGATCATCGCCACCGTCAATAGCTTCCACGGTCGTACCCTGTTCACTGTAAGCGTGGGTGGCCAGCCAAAGTACTCTGACGGTTTCGGCCCGAAGATCACCGGCATCAGCCACGTGCCCTACAACGACCTGGAGGCGCTCAAGGCACAGATTTCCGACAAGACCTGCGCCGTGGTGATCGAGCCGATCCAGGGTGAAAGCGGCGTTGTCCCGGCCGACAAGGCCTACCTTGAAGGCGCCCGCCAGCTGTGTGACGAACACAACGCCCTGCTGATCTTCGACGAAGTGCAGACCGGCGTCGGCCGCACCGGCTCGCTGTACGCCTACCAGCACTACGGCGTGACCCCAGACATCCTCACCAGCGCCAAGAGCCTGGGGGGTGGGTTCCCGATCGGTGCCATGCTCACCACCAGCGAACTCGCCAAACACCTGGCTGTCGGCACCCACGGCACCACCTATGGCGGCAACCCGCTGGGCTGCGCGGTTGCCTGCGCCGTGCTGGACGTGATCAACACCCCTGAAACCCTGGCTGGCATCACCGCCAAGCACGGGCGTTTCAAGACCCGTCTGGAGAAGATCGGCCAGCAGACCGGCCTGTTCACCCAGGTGCGTGGCGTTGGCCTGCTGATTGGCTGCGTGCTCAGCGATGCCTGGAAAGGCAAAGCCAAGGACATCCTCAATGCGGCCGAGAAAGAAGGCGTGATGGTGTTGCAGGCTGGCCCGGACGTGGTGCGTTTCGCGCCGAGCCTGGTGGTCGAGGATGCGGATATCGATGAGGGCCTGGACCGCTTCGAGCGCGCCGTGGCCAAACTGACCCAGGGCTGATTGCGCCTGCGGTTGTTTCGTCGGCCCCACGCGGGCCGGCGAAACCCGAATTCCAGTGCGGGTGCGTGCTAGCAGGCACCCGCCGTTTTTTCGTGCCGTCGTGTACGGCCGGTTTTCCAAAGGAGTGACACCATGCTGGTGATGCGCCCCGCGCAAATGGCTGATCTGAACGAAGTGCAGCGCATGGCTGCGGACAGCCCCGTTGGTGTCACCTCGCTGCCGGACGATGCCGCCCGCCTGGGCGACAAGATCGCCGCGTCGGAAACCTCATTCGCCGCCGAAGTCAGCTTCAATGGCGAGGAGAGTTATTTCTTCGTGCTCGAGGACAGCGTGACCGGCAAGTTGGCCGGTTGCTCGGCCATTGTCGCCTCGGCCGGCTATTCCGAGCCGTTCTACAGCTTTCGCAACGAAACCTTCGTCCATGCGTCGCGCGAGCTGAAGATCCACAACAAGATCCACGTCTTGTCGTTGTGTCATGACCTTACCGGCAACAGCCTGCTGACCAGTTTCTATGTGTTGCCCGAGCTGGTGGACAGCGGTTGGGCCGAACTCAACTCCCGCGGCCGCTTGCTGTTCATGGCTTCGCACCCTGAGCGTTTCGCTGATTCGGTGGTCACTGAGATTGTCGGCTACAGCGACGAGCAGGGCGAATCGCCGTTCTGGGACGCCATCGGGCGCAACTTCTTCGACCTCAACTATGCCCACGCCGAGCGCCTGTGTGGCCTTAAGAGCCGCACCTTCCTCGCCGAGCTGATGCCGCATTATCCGATCTACGTGCCGCTGCTGCCCGACCAGGCCCAGGAAGCCATGGGCCAGGTGCACCCGCGTGCGCAGATCACGTTCGACATCCTCATGCGCGAAGGCTTCGAGACCGAGCACTACATCGACATCTTCGACGGCGGGCCGACGTTGCACGCCCGCGCCTCGGGCATCCGCTCGATCGCCCAGAGCCGCGTGGTGCCGGTCAAGGTGGCGCAGGTGCCGGCCAAGGGGGGGCGCCCTTACCTGGTGTGCAACGGCCAGTTGCAGGATTACCGCGCCGTGCTGCTGGAACTGGACTGGGTGCCGGGCAAGCCGGTCAGCCTTGATGCCGAGGCCGCTGAAGCGCTGGGTGTGGGCGAAGGCGCCAGTGTGCGCCTGGTCGCGGTCTGACGCCTGGGAACAGAGAGTTTTTGCGGTGGCGAACGTTGCCGCACAAGGAGATAGCATGATCGTTCGTCCTGTACGCAGCAGCGATTTACCCGCGCTGATCGAATTGGCACGCAGCACCGGAACCACCGGGCTGACCACCCTGCCAGCCAACGAGGAGCGCCTCGGGCATCGCGTCGGCTGGGCCGAGAAGAGCTTCCGTGGTGAAGCCGAGCGGGGCGACACCGACTACCTGTTCGTGCTGGAAAACGACGAAGGCCTGGTGGTCGGCATCAGCGCCATCGCTGGCGCCGTCGGCCTGCGTGAGCCGTGGTACAACTACCGGGTTGGGCTGACGGTCAGTGCCTCGCAGGAGCTGAACATCTACCGCGAGATCCCGACGCTGTTCCTGGCCAACGACCTGACCGGCAACTCCGAATTGTGCTCGTTGTTCCTGCGCAGCGATTACCGCTCCGGGCTCAATGGCCGCCTGCTGTCCCGTGCGCGCATGCTGTTCATCGCCGAATTCCCGCAGCTGTTCGGCAACAAGATCATTGCCGAAATGCGCGGCATGTCCGACGAGCATGGCCGCTCGCCCTTCTGGGAGAGCCTGGGCCGCCACTTCTTCAAGATGGAGTTCAGCCAGGCCGACTACCTCACCGGCGTGGGCAACAAGTCGTTCATCGCCGAGCTGATGCCCAAATTCCCGTTGTATACCTGCTTCCTGTCGGAGGCTGCGCGCAACGTCATCGGCCGTGTCCATACCGACACCGAGCCTGCGCTGGCCATGCTCAAGCAGGAGGGCTTCAGCTACCAAGGTTATGTCGACATCTTCGACGCAGGCCCGGCCATCGAATGCGAAACGTCGAAGATTCGTGCCGTGCGCGAAAGCCAGACTCTGGTACTGGCTGTCGGCACACCGGGCGATGACGCGACCCCCTACATCATCCACAACCGCAAGCGCGATGACTGCCGCATCACCGCCGCGCCGGCGCGCCTTGCTGCCGGTACCTTGGTGGTCGATCCGTTGACCGCCAAGCGCCTGCGCATGGGCGCGGGCGACAACGTGCGTGCGGTGCCGCTGTCGGCAAGCCGGGAGGCCCAGTAAATGACCACGCATTACATTGCCGGCAACTGGTACGCCGGCCAGGGCGACGCCCTGCAATCGCTGAACCCGGTGACCCAGGCCGTCGTCTGGGCAGGGCAGGGCGCTGACGCAGGCCAGGTGCAAGCAGCCGTGCAGGCTGCCCGGCAGGCCTTCCCGGCCTGGGCGCAGTTGAGCCTGGAAGCACGTATCGATGTGCTGGAGAAGTTCGCCGAGCAACTGAAGACGCATGCCCAGGCCCTGGCCCACTGCATTGGCGAGGAAACCGGCAAGCCGCTGTGGGAGTCGGCTACAGAAGTCACCAGTATGGTCAACAAGGTGGCGATATCGGTGCAAAGCTACCGTGAGCGCACCGGCGAAAAAAGCGGCCCGCTGGGGGATGCTACTGCTGTGCTGCGCCATAAGCCCCATGGCGTAGTAGCGGTATTCGGCCCTTACAACTTTCCGGGCCACTTGCCCAACGGCCATATCGTCCCGGCGCTGCTGGCCGGCAACTGCGTGGTGTTCAAGCCCAGCGAGCTGACCCCCAAGGTGGCCGAGCTCACGGTCAATTGCTGGATTGCCGCAGGCCTGCCGGCGGGCGTGCTCAACCTCGTCCAGGGGGCGCGTGAAACGGGCGTCGCGTTGGCTGCCAACCCGGGTATCGACGGTTTGTTCTTTACCGGCTCCAGCCGCACCGGCAATCTGCTGCATCAGCAGTTCGCGGGGCGTCCGGACAAGATCCTCGCCCTGGAAATGGGCGGTAACAACCCGCTGGTGGTGGATGAGGTCAAAGACCTCGACGCGGCGGTGTACACCATCATTCAGTCGGCGTTCATTTCCGCAGGGCAGCGCTGTACCTGTGCCCGTCGCCTGCTGGTGCCACAAGGGGCCTGGGGCGACTCGCTGATCGCCCGCCTGGTGGCGGTGTGCAAGGGCATCAGTGTGGGGGCATTCGATCAGCAGCCGGCGCCGTTCATGGGCTCGGTAATCTCCCTGCAGGCCGCCCGCGGGCTGCTCGCCGCGCAAGCCGAACTGCTGGGCAAGGGCGCCATCAGCTTGCTGGCAATGACCCAGCCACAGGCCGATGCTGCGCTGCTGACCCCAGGTATCCTGGATGTCACCACCGTCGCCGAACGCCCGGACGAAGAGTTCTTCGGGCCTCTGCTGCAGGTGATCCGTTACGCCGATTTCGATGCCGCCATCGATGAAGCCAACAACACCCAGTACGGGCTGGCTGCCGGCTTGTTGTCCGATTCCCGCGCCCGCTACCAGTACTTCTGGCTGCGCAGCCGCGCCGGCATCGTCAACTGGAACAAGCAACTGACCGGTGCCGCCAGCAGCGCGCCGTTCGGTGGCGTGGGTGCCAGCGGCAACCATCGTGCCAGCGCCTACTACGCGGCCGACTACTGCGCTTACCCCGTGGCTTCGCTGGAAACCGCCAGCCTTGCCTTGCCGGCGTCCCTGACGCCGGGCGTCACCCTATAACAACAGGTCACGGAGCCTAGCCGATGAAATCCTATGAAGTGAATTTTGATGGCCTGGTGGGGCCAACCCATAATTACGGCGGCCTGTCTTACGGCAACGTGGCTTCGCAGAGCAACAGCCAGCAGGCATCCAACCCGCGTGAAGCGGCGCGCCAGGGCCTGGCGAAGATGAAAGCCCTGACCGACATGGGCTTCAAGCAGGGCGTTCTGGCGCCGCAAGAGCGCCCGGACGTGGCAGCCCTGCGCCGTCTTGGCTTCACCGGCAGCGATGCCGAAGTGATCCAACGGGCGGCCAAGGAGGCCATGCCGCTGCTGGTCGCCAGTTGCTCTGCATCGAGCATGTGGGTGGCCAATGCCGCCACGGTCAGCCCCAGTGCCGACACCGCCGATGGGCGCGTGCATTTCACTGCTGCCAACCTTAACTGCAAGTACCACCGCAGCATTGAGCATCCGACCACCAGCCGTGTGCTGGGCGCGATGTTCAGTAACGAAAGCCACTTCGCCCACCACCCTGCACTGCCAGCCGTGGCACAGTTCGGTGACGAGGGGGCGGCCAACCACACGCGCTTCTGCCGCAGCTATGGCGAGGCGGGTGTCGAGTTCTTCGTCTATGGCCGCAGTGCGTTCGATGGCCGCTATCCGTCGCCGCAGAAGTACCCGGCGCGCCAGACCCTCGAAGCATCCCAGGCCGTGGCGCGGCTGCATGGCCTGAGTGAGGACGGGGTGGTCTACGCTCAACAGAACCCGGCAGTAATTGACCAGGGCGTGTTCCACAACGATGTTATTTCGGTAGGCAACGGCGAGGTGCTGTTCTACCACGAAGATGCCTTCCTCCAGACCGAGGCGGTGCTTGGCCAACTGCAGGCTAAACTGGCCAGCAAGGGCGGTAATTTCCAGGCTATCCGGGTGCCACGGGCCGCGGTGGCGGTAGAGGACGCGGTACGTTCCTACCTGTTCAACAGCCAGTTGCTCAGCCGCGATGACGGCTCCATGCTGCTGGTGGTGCCGGAAGAGTGCCGCAACAACGAACGGGTCTGGGCCTACCTGGGCGAGCTGACCCGCCAGGGTGGTGCGGTGAAGGAGGTCAAGGTGTTCGACCTCAAGCAGAGCATGCAGAACGGCGGTGGCCCGGCTTGCCTGCGTTTGCGCGTGGCATTGAAAGAATCGGAACTGGCGGCGGTCAATCCAGGCGTTATCATGACCGCCCCGCTGTACGACACCCTGCTGCAGTGGGTCGACAAGCACTACCGCGACCGCCTTGGCGAAGCGGACCTTGCCGACCCGCAATTGCTGCTCGAGTGCCGTACGGCGCTGGATGAGTTGACCCAGATACTGAAGTTGGGCTCGGTCTATCCGTTCCAACGCCAACCTTGAAGAGAGAATTGCAATGACCGACGCCCTGCGCCTGATCCTGGAAGACCAAGACGGCACCCAGCTGGAAACCTC
This sequence comes from Pseudomonas sp. NBRC 111131, assembly GCF_001320525.1. NCBI lineage: Bacteria > Pseudomonadati > Pseudomonadota > Gammaproteobacteria > Pseudomonadales > Pseudomonadaceae > Pseudomonas > Pseudomonas sp. NBRC 111131. The sequence goes on from NZ_BCBH01000039.1 coordinate 22,820, forward strand.
CTGCACCCGTTTTTGCGTGGTCTGGCAAGGCAAGGAAGTGTGGATTCAGCAGGACGGTCGTGGCCAGCTGCTGATCGGTGTGGATGTCGAGGAAGACGACACCGAGTACGCCAACCTGCTGCTGCGCCCGATGGCCACCAACCTGGTCAGCCTGCAACTGGAAATGGAGCCGGCCGATGTGGGCGGCGATGACGACCACGTCCATGGCCCGGACTGCGGCCACCACCACTAAGGAAGCGCCTATGCTCGCCCTTGGCAAATTGCTTGAGCTGACCCTGACCGATCACGAACCGGCCGAGAAGACCCAAGTTACACCCAAGGGCGTGCGTTTGCGCTGGCTGGGGGAAGGCGCGCTTGAAGTACGCCCGCCCGAGCGTGAGGATTGCGGGCTGGACCTGTTGCTGTCGGCCGGCATCCATGGCAACGAAACGGCGCCGATCGAGTTGCTCGAGCGCCTGCTGCACGGTGTGGCCAACGGCAAGGTCCAGCCGCGCGCACGGGTGTTGTTCCTGTTCGGCAACCCTGCCGCAATCCGCAAGGGCGAACGTTTCATCGAGCAGGATATCAACCGCCTGTTCAACGGTCGTCATGAGCTCTCCAGTGGGTTCGAGGCATTGCGTGCCGCTGAGCTTGAACAGTTTGCCCGGGTGTTTTTCAGCAAGCCGGAGCGCACCCGCCTGCATTACGACCTGCACACCGCCATCCGCGGCTCCAAAATCGAACAGTTCGCGCTGTATCCCTATAAAGAGGGGCGTCAGCACTCCCGTCGTGAGTTGGCCCGCCTGGCGGCTGCGGGTATGGAGGCGGTGCTGTTGCAGAGCAAATCCTCGATTACCTTCAGTGCTTTCACCTACGAGCAACTCGATGCCGAGGCCTTCACCCTGGAGCTTGGCAAGGCGCGGCCATTCGGGCAAAACGAACAGGTCAACCTCGACAAGCTGGAAGAACGTCTGATCCAGATCATTGAAGGCACCGAGCCTGAGACCGGCGAGTCGTTGGATGGCCTGAAGCTGTTCAGCGTCGCCCGCGAGATCATCAAACATAGCGAGGACTTTCGCCTGCACTTGCCGGCGGATATCGAAAACTTCTCCGAGCTGAGCAAGGGCTACCTGTTGGCCGAGGACCTGGCCGAGATGCGCTGGGTGGTCGAGGAGGAGGGCGCGCGGATCATCTTCCCCAACCCCAAGGTCAAGAACGGCCTGCGGGCGGGGATTCTGATCGTCCCGGACTCCGGGCAGCGGTTAGGTTGAGCCCTCCTGTCGTTCCTGGCCCTGTGCCGGCTAGGCGGCTGCGCCACCGTTAGCCGCAGGGCAGGGACGTTCGACCCTGATTCATCCATTAATATCTTTTAATTCACCGCCTGTTCCATTTTCCCTTCCCTTGGGCGGTAATTGGCTTGCCAGTGGCGAAAGGCTGCATTTAGCATCAAGGCATGTCATTTTCGTTTGCACCTGCCTGAAAAGCCGTCCAAACGACGCCTTCTATCGCATAAACACACTGCACCGAGTCTGCAGGACCGATATAATGCGGCCCTTTGCCGTCGTTTCGTCGACGCGTTTGCCCCAAGGGCCGCCGTTTCCGTGGAAGAACCTATGAAAAGCGCAGAAATCCGTGAAGCCTTCCTCCGCTTCTTCGAGGAGCAGGGACACACCCGAGTCGCCTCCAGCTCCCTGATTCCGGGCAATGACCCGACCCTGCTGTTTACCAACGCCGGCATGAACCAGTTCAAGGACTGCTTCCTCGGCCAGGAAAAGCGCGCCTATACCCGTGCCGTCAGCAGCCAGAAGTGCGTTCGCGCCGGCGGCAAGCACAACGACCTGGAAAACGTCGGCTATACCGCGCGCCACCACACCTTCTTCGAAATGCTGGGCAACTTCAGCTTCGGCGATTATTTCAAGTGTGACGCGATCACCTTTGCCTGGACCTTCCTGACTTCCGACAAGTGGCTGAACCTGCCCAAGGAAAAGCTCTGGGTTACCGTCTACGCCAGCGACGATGAAGCCTACGACATCTGGACCAAGGAAGTCGGCGTGCCTGCCGAGCGCATGGTGCGCATTGGTGACAACAAAGGCGCTCCGTACGCGTCCGACAACTTCTGGACCATGGGCGACACCGGCCCCTGCGGCCCCTGCACCGAGATCTTCTATGACCACGGCGCCGACATCTGGGGCGGCCCACCCGGCTCGCCGGAAGAAGACGGTGACCGTTACATCGAGATCTGGAACAACGTCTTCATGCAGTTCAACCGCACCGCTGACGGTGTCCTGCACCCGCTGCCAGCCCCGTCGGTGGACACCGGCATGGGCCTTGAGCGCATCAGTGCGGTCATGCAGCACGTGCATTCGAACTACGAGATCGACCTGTTCCAGAACCTGCTGGCCGCTGCCGCCAAGGCCATCGGCTGCAGCAACGACGGCCAGGCATCGCTCAAAGTGGTCGCTGACCACATCCGTTCCTGTGGCTTCCTGATTGCCGATGGCGTGCTGCCGTCCAACGAAGGCCGCGGCTACGTATTGCGCCGCATCATTCGTCGTGCCTGCCGCCACGGCAACAAGCTGGGCGCCAAGGGCAGCTTCTTCTACCAGATCGTCGCCGCCCTGGCTGCCGAGATGGGCGAGGCGTTCCCCGAGCTCAAGAACCAGCAGGCGCACATCGAGCGCGTGCTCAAGGCAGAAGAAGAGCAGTTTGCCAAAACCCTGGAGCAGGGCCTGCGCATCCTCGAGCAGGACCTGGCTCAGCTCAAGGGCAACGTGGTGCCCGGCGACGTGGTGTTCAAGCTGTACGACACCTATGGCTTCCCGATGGACCTGACTGCCGACATCGCCCGTGAGCGCGAGCTGACCATCGACGAGGCCGGTTTCGAACGCGAGATGGACGCCCAGCGTGAGCGTGCTCGTTCCGCCAGCGCCTTCGGCATGGACTACAACAGCCTGGTCAAGGTCGACACCGCCACTGACTTCGTCGGCTACAACGCCACCGAGGGCCAGGGCAAGGTCATCGCCCTGTACAAGGACGGCCAGTCTGTCGACCAACTGGGTGAAGGCGAGGAGGGCGTGGTAGTGCTCGATCGCACACCGTTCTACGCTGAGTCCGGTGGCCAGGTGGGTGATACCGGTTACCTGCAGGCCGGTGCGACGCGCTTTGACGTGCGCGACACCACCAAAACCGGGGGCGCCTTCCTGCATCACGGTGTGGTCGCCAGCGGTGCGCTGGTCATCGGTTCGCCCGTCGAGGCCAAGGTCGATGCCGACGTGCAGCACGCCACCTCGTTGAACCACTCTGCCACCCACCTGCTGCACGAAGCCTTGCGCCAGGTGCTGGGCGATCACGTGCAGCAGAAAGGCTCGCTGGTCGACAGCCAGCGCCTGCGCTTTGACTTCAGCCACTTCGAGGCGCTCAAGCCAGAGCAGATCAAGGCCCTGGAAGACATCGTCAACCGCGAGGTGCGCAAGAACACGCCGGTGGAAACCGAAATCACCGATATCGAAACCGCCAAGCGCAAGGGCGCGATGGCCCTGTTCGGCGAGAAGTACGGCGATACCGTGCGCGTGCTGAGCATGGGTGGCGATTTCTCCGTCGAACTGTGCGGTGGTATTCACGCCAAGCGCACCGGCGATATCAGCCTGTTCAAGATCATCAGCGAAGGCGGCGTGGCCTCGGGCGTGCGCCGTATCGAAGCGGTCACCGGCGCTGCCGCGCTGGCCTACCTGAACGCTGCCGAAGAGCAGGTCAAGGAAGTCGCGCAACTGGTCAAGGGCAACCGTGACAACCTGATCGACAAGCTGTCGGCTGTGCTCGAGCGCAACCGTCAGCTGGAAAAGCAGCTGGAACAGCTGCAGGCCAAGGCCGCCAGCGCCGCCGGGGATGATCTCTCCAACGCGGCTGTTGAGGTCAAGGGTGCCAAGGTCCTCGCCGCCCGCCTGGATGGGCAGGATGGCAAGGCCCTGCTGGCCCTGGTCGATCAGTTGAAGAACAAGCTCGGCCACGCAGTGATCCTGCTGGGCAGCGAGCATGAGGGCAAGGTCGTGCTGGTGGCGGGCGTGACCAAGGACCTCTCCAGCCAACTCAAGGCTGGCGACCTGATGAAACAAGCCGCTGCGGCAGTGGGCGGCAAGGGCGGCGGTCGTCCGGACATGGCTCAGGGTGGCGGCGTCGACGTTGCTGCGCTGGACCAGGCCCTGGCGCTGGCCGTGCCGTTCGCAGAGCAGGGACTTTGAGATGAAGGGGGCTGACGGTCTAGTCATCAGCCCCCTGCATGTTGGATGGTTTTTTTGGGGCCCTGTATGGGCTGAGGCACCATTGAAATGGCGTTGATCGTACAGAAATTTGGCGGCACCTCTGTCGGTTCCATCGAGCGGATCGAGCAGGTTGCCGACAAGGTCAAGAAACACCGTGAAGCGGGCGACGACCTGGTAGTTGTGCTGTCGGCCATGAGCGGCGAAACCAATCGCCTGATCGACCTGGCCAAGCAGATTACCGACCAACCGGTACCGCGTGAGCTGGACGTGATCGTTTCCACCGGCGAGCAGGTCACCATCGCCCTGCTGGCCATGGCCCTGGTCAAGCGTGGTGTGCCGGCGGTGTCCTACACCGGCAACCAGGTGCGTATCCTTACCGACAGCTCGCACAACAAGGCGCGCATCCTGCAGATTGACGACCAGAAGATCCGCGCTGACCTGAAGGCCGGGCGTGTGGTGGTGGTTGCGGGCTTCCAGGGTGTCGATGAGCACGGCAACATCACGACCCTCGGCCGGGGTGGCTCCGACACCACCGGCGTGGCCCTGGCGGCCGCGCTCAAGGCTGACGAGTGCCAGATCTACACCGATGTCGATGGCGTCTACACCACCGATCCTCGTGTCGTGCCGCAAGCGCGTCGCCTGGAGAAGATCACCTTCGAAGAGATGCTGGAAATGGCCAGCCTCGGCTCCAAGGTGCTGCAGATCCGCTCGGTGGAGTTCGCCGGCAAGTACAACGTTCCGCTGCGCGTGCTGCACAGCTTCAAGGAGGGTCCGGGTACCCTCATTACCATTGATGAAGAGGAATCCATGGAACAGCCGATCATTTCCGGTATCGCCTTCAACCGTGATGAAGCCAAGCTGACCATTCGTGGCGTGCCCGATACCCCAGGCGTTGCCTTCAAGATCCTCGGCCCGATCAGCGCCTCGAACATCGAAGTGGACATGATCGTGCAGAACGTCTCGCACGATAACACCACTGACTTCACCTTCACTGTGCACCGCAACGAGTACGAGAAGGCGCACAGCGTGCTGGAAAACACGGCGCGTGAAATCGGTGCCCGTGAAGTGAGCGGCGACACCAAGATCGCCAAGGTGTCGATCGTCGGCGTTGGCATGCGTTCCCACGCGGGCGTTGCCAGCCGCATGTTCGAAGCCCTGGCCAAGGAGAGCATCAACATTCAGATGATCTCCACTTCCGAGATCAAGGTTTCCGTGGTGATCGAAGAGAAGTACCTGGAGCTGGCCGTGCGCGCACTGCACACTGCGTTCGAGCTTGATGCACCTGCCCGACAGGGCGAGTAAGGCGTTGCCTGGAGGGGCGCGGCATAGCCGCGCCCTTCGCGTTTCTGATCGGCACGCAGGCCCTGTCCTGTCGGCGTGACGTTCACCCTGGCCCTGAGTCGTAGTCCATGACCAGGCGCTGCTATTCCCAGACTGTTATCCCTGAATGTTTTGCGTGAGGAGAAAGCTATGTTGATTCTGACTCGTCGGTGTGCCGAGAGCCTGATCATTGGAGACGGCGAGATCACCGTGACGGTGCTTGGCGTCAAGGGCAACCAGGTGCGTATTGGCGTCAGCGCACCCAAGGAAGTGGCTGTTCACCGCGAGGAAATCTACCTGCGGATCAAGAAAGAGAAGGACGAGGAGCCAAGCCTTTAATTTTTTTGAAGTTTTTTTCAAAAAAAGGTTTGCAAACGGGGAAGGCTCTGGTTAATATACGCCCCGTGTTGCGGTGAGGTGGCCGAGTGGCCGAAGGCGCTCCCCTGCTAAGGGAGTATACCTCATAAGGGTATCGGGGGTTCGAATCCCCCCTTCACCGCCATTATTCGCTTAGGGCGCTGTAATCGGTAAGAACGCTAAGTCGTTGAAATTAAACGAAAAAGTTCTTGCTAAAATGATTTAGCGACCTATAATGCGCGGCAAGACACGGACTCATAGCTCAGCTGGATAGAGTACTCGGCTACGAACCGAGCGGTCGGAGGTTCGAATCCTCCTGAGTCCGCCACTTTTGAAGTGGCTTTGTTTACAAGGCGGCTTCAATCAACCAGTGGTAACCTGGTCTAAAACTACCATCACGGACTCATAGCTCAGCTGGATAGAGTACTCGGCTACGAACCGAGCGGTCGGAGGTTCGAATCCTCCTGAGTCCGCCACTTTTGAAGTGGCTCTGCTTGCAAAGCGACTTCAGTCAACCAGTGGTAACCTGGTCTAAAACTACCACCACGGACTCATAGCTCAGCTGGATAGAGTACTCGGCTACGAACCGAGCGGTCGGAGGTTCGAATCCTCCTGAGTCCGCCACACATCAAGAAGCCCGCTCAATTGAGCGGGCTTTTTGCTTTTCAAGATTCACTGTTTTGTCAGTGACGCCCGGCTAGACTTCAATTTGATCGCGCCAGCATGATTTTGCGCGGCCGATGTGTTTTTTCGTTTACAAACGCCGTCGCACTGATGGCTTCGAGCATTGTCATAGCTTTGGCTCGCAAACGATTGTTATGGCCAAAAATTTAAGCGATCTGACAGCTTAGGCAGTGTATGATTGCGCCCGTCAGCCCCGCCGGGGCTTGTGGAATACCACCATGGACTTACCCAGTAGTTACTCACTAATACGTTTCATACAGCTAGATCTGACCGATTGATTCCCCCGGCGTGCTCCGCTGCTGGGAGTGGAGTTCGCCTATGACTGAAGTAGAAGTAAAGAAAGCGCAAGAAAGCCTGCAAGATCGCCTGGCCCAGGTGGTCGAACTGCTGCAGCGTCAACGTGTGGTTGAAGACCTGACCCATCGTCAGGAAGGGCACCATCACGACCGGGTGGAAAACCTCGTCCACCGTCAGAATCTGGTCGAGCTGCAACGCAAGCTCGACGATCTGCACCCTGCCGACATCGCCTACATCCTTGAAGCCTTGCCCCTGGAAGACCGTCTGACGGTCTGGCAGTTGGTGCGCTCGGACCGTGATGGCGACATCCTTCTCGAAGTTTCCGACGCCGTCCGCCAATCGTTGATCGCCGACATGGACGATCACGAGATCCTCGCCGCGGCCAAGGAAATGGACGCCGACGAACTCGCTGACCTGGCGCCTGAGCTGCCGCGTGATGTCGTCCATGAGCTGATGGAAAGCCTCGATGCCCAGCAGCGTGAGCGTGTGCGCTCGGCGCTGAGCTACGACGAGGAGCAGGTCGGTGCGCTGATGGACTTTGAGATGGTCACCATTCGCGAAGATGTCAGCCTTGAAGTGGTGCTGCGCTACCTGCGCCGCCTGAAAGAATTGCCCAACCACACCGACAAGCTGTTCGTGGTGGACTACGACGGCATCCTCAAAGGTGTGCTGCCGATCAAGCGCCTGCTGGTCAACGACCCGGAAAAGAAGGTAGCGGAGGTCATGGCGACCGATCCGGTCTCCTTCCACCCCGATGAGGATGCCTACGACGCGGCTCAAGCCTTCGAGCGTTATGACCTGGTCTCGGCGCCGGTGGTAGACAAGAGCGATCGCCTGATCGGCCGTCTGACCATCGATGAAATGGTCGACCTGATCCGTGAGGAAAGTGAAAGCGAAGTCCTCAACATGGCGGGTCTGCGTGAAGAGGAAGATATCTTCGCCTCGGTCTGGCGTTCGTTGCGCAACCGTTGGGCCTGGCTTGCCATCAACCTGATTACGGCGTTTGTGGCCTCGCGGGTGATCGGCCTGTTCGAAGGTTCGATCGAGAAACTGGTGGCACTGGCGGCGCTGATGCCGATTGTGGCGGGTATTGGCGGCAACTCCGGCAACCAGACGATCACCATGATTGTCCGTGCCATGGCGCTGGATCAGGTATCGCCGGGCAATACCAGCCGGCTGATGCGCAAGGAACTGGCGGTTTCACTGTTGAACGGCCTGATCTGGGGCGGGGTGATCGGTGCGGTGGCGTTCTGGCTGTACGGTAGCTGGTCGTTGGGCCTGGTCATGACCGCAGCGATGACCTTGAACCTGTTGTTGGCGGCGCTTATGGGCGTGTTGATCCCGATGACACTGACGCGCCTGGGGCGCGACCCGGCGATGGGCTCGAGTGTGATGATCACAGCGGTGACCGACAGCGGCGGCTTCTTCATCTTCCTGGGGCTGGCGACGATATTCCTGCTGTAAGCCTGGTTCAGGCAGGGGCTGCGCTGCAGCCCTTGGTACCCAGGCAAGCACAACGAAAAAAGCCAGCTTTCGCTGGCTTTTTCATGCTCGCTTATCGCCTTAGGAGGCGTCGGCGGCCATTTCCACATCGTGAGCGATGAGGGCCACCAGGGCGTTCTGCTGTCGGTGGGACAGTTGGCGGAAGCGCTGAAGCAACTCACGCTCATGCAAGGACAGTTCGGGGCTGTCCAGGCGCATGCTCAGCTCGTCGCCCAACGCGCCTTCCTGGATAAGGCTCTGTTCCAGGCGTGCGATGATTTCGGAGTTCATGCTGCGGTGATGGTTGCGCGCTACCTCGGCAATGCGCTCACGCATTCCGTCTGGCAGGCGGACGACAAACTTGTCAGCGGTGCGGCTGGAATAAATAGCCTGTTTCATTGGGCGCATATAAATTGACCGGTTTTTGGTTCAGGGGAAGCGGTTCTCAAATTGGCCGCACGGGATGGTGGTACGACCGTGGCGACGACAAAATGTTCAACCGACATGAAAAATTGGTGTTCATCTTGCCTCAACGTCGCCGTTTCCTTGGCGTCAATTCTGTGACAAATAGTGAGCCGCATAAAGGCTTTTTGCCAGTACCAATTATCAGAAATGAGCACTGGTTTGAAAAGTTTTACATGCGCACGCTCGACCTACCGTCAGGCCTTTGCCGTCAAAAACCTGTAAAACGCAGCAAAGGTTACAGAAAAACCCTAAAATGCGCGGGTTTCCTTCCGTAGAGCATAGTGGCTATGCAACATGACGCAAGCGCCCGGCGCAACGCCCCTGGTCGCCTCGTATTTCTGGTAGGACCTTCCGGTTCAGGTAAAGATTCCTTGATCGATGCTGCCCGTGAGCAACTGGCCGCCGCTGGCGTCGAGGTGGCGCGTCGTACCATCACCCGTTCCGCCGAAGCCAAAGGTGAGGCGGCCCACAGCGTCTCCCCGGAGCGGTTCGCCGCCTTGCGCGGGGAGGGGGCGTTTTGCATGCACTGGCAAGCCAACGGGCTGGAGTATGGGATCCCAGCGCAGGTCGATCAGTGGCTTATGCAAGGGCGTTGCGTGCTGGTCAATGGTTCCCGGGCGTACCTGCCTGAAGCGCGCCGGCGTTATCCAGGCCTGCTGGCGATAAGCCTGCAGGTAGAGCCCGCGGTACTGCGCCAACGCTTGCTTGCCAGGGGGCGGGAAACGCCCGAGCAAATCGAACAGCGCCTGGCGCGTAATGCCACGTTCCAGGTGGAGGCGGATCAACCGGTGCACCTGCTGGACAACTCCGGGTCGCTGACGGCGGCTGTTGGTAGGTTGATCGCGTTGTTGCGCGAGCAGGGCGGCTGCGCGGTCCAGGATTGAAGCTTGAGAAAAGCCCTACGTGCAAAAAGCCCGATTGAGGCATGACAAACGGCGGCGCGCTGGTTAACATGCACGCCGTCCCGCTACGCGCGGGCGTCTATTCAGTCCCTGTAGTTTAATGGATAGAACGGGGTCCTCCTAAGACTCTGGTGCAGGTTCGATTCCTGCCGGGGACGCCATCTTCCCGAGCCCTGCTCGACGCTGATCGCTCACGCCTGTCACGTCGCTTTCTTCAGCGAGGCGGCCAGCCCTGTCACGCCACCGCTAAATCCCTCTGCCTGCCCCTCGTTTTCTCTGCACAAGGCCGATAAGCGCCCCGTGCGCCCGGTCGAGAGCTTGATGCAACTTTATCGAGGGTCGAAGGATGCTAGCCGCTACCAGCCTCAAGGCGAGTTTGTCGCTGTCCGTAATAGATGAACAGGTACTCCATTCGCGACCACCCCGCACCGTCGGGAGGCAGCCATGAGTGCAGTACGCCAATTGTTCGCCCGGCCCTTGCTGCCAGGCGAGCGTAGCCTGCCGTTGCTGGTGCAGGCGCCCAGCCCGGGGCTGAACCTCATCGAGGCCCTTGCGCCGATTCGCGAGCTGGTGGACCACCACCTGCTCACGGCCGGCGGCCTGCTTTTCCGCGGCTTCGATGTTGGCGGGGCAGAGGCCTTCCGCACGTTCGCCGGGGGCTTCGGCCACCCGTTGCTGAACTACGAGTTCGGTTCCACCCCGCGCAGCAATGTCACCCAGGGCGTTTATACCTCCACCGAATACCCGCCACACCAGAAGATCCCCCTGCACAATGAGCAGGCCTATACCCGCGAATGGCCGATGAAGATCTGGTTCTACAGCATGATCGCCGCCGAAACGGGCGGGGAAACGCCGATTGCCGACAGCCGCGAGGTATTCCGCCGCATCGACCCGCGCATTCACGAGCGTTTCAACCGCCACGGGCTGATGTACGTGCGCAATTTCGGCAACGGCCTGGATGTGCCGTGGGAGCAAGTATTCAACAGCGACGACCCGGCAGTCGTGCAAGCCTATTGCAAGCGCCATGCGATCAGCTGCGAGTGGAAGGACGACGGCGAGCTGCGTACCCGCCAGGTGTGCCAGGCCGTGGCCCGGCACCCGCGTACGGGTGAGGATGTCTGGTTCAACCAGGCCCACCTGTTCCACGTGTCCAACCTGCCGCCCGAAGTGCGCGAAAGCCTGTTGGAAATCGTCGATGAAGAAGACCTGCCGCGTAATGTCTACTACGGCGATGGTTCGCCCATCGAGGATTCGATCCTTGATGAGGTGCGCGGTGTGCTGGACGAATGCACCATTGCCTTCCCGTGGCAGGCGGGCGATGTGCTGATGCTCGACAACATGCTCGCCGCCCATGCACGCAGCAGCTTCACCGGCAAGCGCAAGGTGATCGTGGCCATGGCCGAAGGGCACGGCGCGGGCTGAAAGCCTTGGCGTTCCGGCGGTGGCAGGCGCCGCCGGGATGCCTTGCAGTGCCTCGTGTGCCGTGGAAAACACAGCGGGGCTGTTTTTCCAACGCCTCCTAAATGCAACAGCGAATCATTCGTTCAACAGGTATCGCGGAGCCCATGGCGGCTCCCATCACCGGTTCGGACGACCTATGAGCACCCTCGATCACTCCCACAAGCTGGCTCGCCGCTTCATTGAGCTGCCGCTGGAAAAGCGCCGCATCTTTTTTGCCGCCCTGCGCGACGAGCAAGTCGATTTCACCAGTTATCCCATCCCTGACTGCAGCGGTGTCCCCGGTCGCGATCACCTCTCGTATGCCCAGCAGCGCATGTGGTTTCTCTGGCAGTTGGAGCCCGACAGCGCGGCCTACAACCTGCCAGGTGCGGTACGGCTGCTGGGCAGCCTGAACCGTGCAGCGCTGGATCATGCCTTTGCGGACCTGGTACAGCGCCACGAGTGCCTGCGTACCACGTTCGAGGAAGTCGATGGCCAGGCATTGCAGCGGGTTGGCGAGGACGTGCAGGCGCACGTCCGTCATGTCGACCTGTCCGCCCTGGACGCTGACCAGCGCCTGCAACGCACCCGCGAGGAAGTCGCCCGCGAAGCCGGCCAGCCCTTCGACCTGCAGCGCGGGCCACTGCTGCGCGTCGCGCTGCTGAGCCTCGGCACCGACGAGCAGGTGTTGCTCCTGACCATGCATCACATCATCGCCGACGGCTGGTCGATGAACATCCTCATCGAAGAATTCATGCGCTGCCTGGACGCGCGCACGGCGGGCGCCGAGCCGCAGCTGCCGCCCCTGGCTGTGCAGTACCGGGATTATGCCTTGTGGCAACGCAGTTGGCTGGAGGCCGGCGAGCAGGCACGCCAGCTCGACTACTGGCGCGGCAAACTGGGCGAAGAGCACCTGCCGCTGGAGCTGCCCACCGACCGTCCGCGCCCGGCCCAGCCGAGCCACGCGGGCGCGCGCCTGGAGTTTGCTGTCGATGCCGGGCTGCGTGCCGGCCTCAAGGCCCTGGCCCAGCGTCAGGGCGTGACGCTGTTCGTGGTCCTGCTGGCGGCCTTCAAGAGCCTGCTCTACCGCTACAGCGGTCAGGGAGACATTCGTGTGGGTGGGCTGATTGCCAATCGCAACCGGGGCGAGGTCGAAGGGCTGATCGGCTTCTTCGTCAACACCCAGGTGCTGCGCAGCCAGCTGGACGGGCGCCAGACGTTCGAGCAACTGCTGCAGGCCCTGCGGGTGACGGCCCTTGAGGCGCAGGCTCACCAGGAGTTGCCCTTCGATGCGCTGGTGGAGGCGCTGCAGCCTCACCGCAGCCAGAGCCACAATGCACTGTTCCAGGTGATGTACAACCACCAGCCACTGGTCACCGACATCCAGGGCAAGCGCCTGGGATGCGGCTTGCAACTGGCGCACCTCGAGGCCCGACAGAGCGTTGCCGGCGCCCGCAGCCACGCCGCAGCCAGCGACCTGATGCTTGAAACCCGTGAAGAAGGTGAGCGCCTGCTGGCGGCCTTCACCTACGCCACCGACCTGTTCGATGCCGCGACCGTCGAGCGTATGGCCGACCACTGGCGCAACCTGCTGCACAGCGTGGTGGTCGAGCCGCAGCGGCGCATTGGCGAGCTGCAGTTGCTGGGCGACGAACAGGCGCGTCAACTGCAGGGTTGGGCATTGCGTGCCAACGCCCCGTTGGCGCCCATCCTGGCGCACCGACGCGTTCAGGAACAGGCCGGGCGCACGCCCGAGGCAATCGCCCTGGTGCTGGCCGGTGAAGGCGCGGGCGCTTGCCTGAGTTATGCCGAACTGGAACACCGCAGCAATCGCCTGGCCCATCGCTTGGTGCAGTTGGGCGTTGGCCCAGAAGTGCTGGTCGGCGTTGCCCTGGAGCGGTCCCTGGACATGGGCGTGGCCCTGCTGGCGGTGCTCAAGGCCGGGGGCGCGTATGTGCCTCTGGACCCACAAGCACCCCATGACCGTATTGCCCAGGTCTTCGCCGACAGCGGCCTGCGCCTGCTGCTGACCCAGGCCGCGTTGCTGGAGCAACTGCCCGCAGATGACAGCATCCAGAGCCTGTGCCTGGACCAGGCAGACGCCTGGCTCGACCACCCGCCGCCCCACGCGCCGGAGGTTGACGTCCAGCCCGGTAACCTGGCCTACGTGATCTACACCTCTGGTTCCACTGGCCGGCCCAAAGGCGTTGCCATCAGCCATGGGGCGCTGGCCGAGTTCTGTGTGCTGGCCACGGACTATTCGCGCCTGACCCCGGATGACCGGGTGCTGCAGTTCGCCACCTGCAGTTTCGATGGCTTTGTCGAACAGTTCTACCCGCCGCTTTGCGTGGGGGCTCGGGTGGTGCTACGCGACAATCGGCTGTGGGACAGTGCCAGCTTTCAGCAGGCGTTGGACACCCATGGCATTACCGTGGCCGACCTGCCGGCGGCCTACTGGCACATGCTGGTGCAGGATTACGCCCGTGGCACCCCGCAGGCCTTCGCTGCGCTGCGCCAGGTACATGTCGGTGGCGAGGCCATGGCGGTGGATGGCCTTGATCTGTGGCACCGCGCCGGGCTGTCCGGGGTACGCCTGCTCAACACCTATGGCCCGACCGAGGCCACGGTGGTTTCCAGCATCCACGACTGCACTGCGCTGGCCTCCAAGGATGTCGCCTGGCGCGGTATTCCCATCGGCCAAGGCCTGGCCGGGCGCCGGTTGTACATTCTCGACGGCGAACTGCAGGCAGTACCTGCAGGCGCCATCGGCGAACTCTACATCGGCGGGCCGGGCCTGGCGCGGGGCTATCACGGCCAGCCGGCGTTGAGCGCCGAACGCTTCCTGCCCGACCCGCAGGTACCCGGCGAGCGGCTTTACCGCACCGGTGACCGAGCCCGTTTCGACGCTACTGGCGCCATCGAGTACATCGGCCGCGTCGATCATCAGGTCAAGGTGCGCGGTTTTCGCATCGAGCTGGGCGAAATCGAAATGCGCCTGCAGCAATGCCCTGGTGTGCGCGAGGCGGCGGTGCTGGCACTGGACATGGCCGGTGGCCGACAACTGGTCGGCTATGTCGTCACCGACGCCGACGGCACCCACCCTGAGGTGCAGCGCCAGGCCGTGCGCGATGCGCTGCGCGCCAGCCTGCCCGACTACATGGTGCCTTCGCACCTGGTGATGCTCGAGCACCTGCCCCTGACCCCCAGCGGCAAGCTCGACCGCAAAGCGTTGCCCGAGCCCGACCCAAGCCAGTTGCAAGCCCATTACCGCGCACCTGCCAGCGCGCTGGAGCAGCGCCTGGCCGGCATCTGGATGGAGGTGCTGCACGTACCCCGCGTCGGGCTTGACGACAGCTTCTTCGATCTGGGCGGGCACTCGCTGCTGGCCGCCCAGGTCATCGCCCGGATCAAGTCCGAGCTCGGTATCGCGCTCCCCATGCGCAGCCTTTTCGAGCGCCCACACCTGCAGGCGCTGGCGCAGGAGTTGGAGGCCCTTGGCGGCAGCGCCGACGAAGATTGGGCCGACATGGAAGCGTTCATGAATTCACTGGAGGAGGTTTGAGCATGACCCGAAACACTACGCTGCGTATCGCCGAGAAGTTCATCGGGTTGCCGCTCGAACAACGTCGCCAGTTCCTCGCCAAGATGCGCCAGGACGGCAAGGATTTCGGCCTGCTGCCGATCCCGGTGAGCCGCCACGGCCTTGAGGCCATTCCACTGTCCTACGCCCAACAGCGCCTGCTATTTCTTTGGCAGCTTGACCCGCAGAGCGCCGCCTACAACATGGCTGCCGGTCTACGCCTGCGCGGTGACTTGGACGAAGGGCGTCTGCAGCGTGCCTTCGATGGGCTGGTCGAGCGCCACGAAGCGTTGCGCACCGTGTTTCAGGTCGATGGCGAACAGCCGTTGCAACGGGTGCTGCCGGCCGAACCTCTGGCCCTGAACCACGTCGACCTGCGTGCCAGCGCCGAGCCCGAGGTCGAGCTGGCGCGCCAGGTGGAAGAGGAAGTGGGGCGCCCGTTCGACCTGCTGCAGGGTCCGCTGCTGCGCGCCAGCCTGTTCCGCCTTGGCCAGGATGAACGCGTGCTGGTGGTGTGCATGCACCACATCGTTTCCGATGGCTGGTCGATGGACGTGATGGTCCGCGAGTTCGTGCAGTGCTACCAAGCCGGCGCCCAGCACTTGCCGGCGCTGCCATTGCAGTACGCCGACTACGCCATCTGGCAGCGTCGCTGGCTGGAAGCCGGGGAGGGCGAGCGCCAATTGCAGCACTGGCGCGAGCAGTTGGGTGAGGAGCACACGCTGTTGGACGTGGCGGCCGACTTTCCGCGGCCACCGGTGCAGAGCCTGCAAGGCGAGACGCTCACGTTCGATTTTGGCGTGGCCCTCTCCCAGCGCCTGCGCGACACGGCGCGCGCCCAGGGCGTGACCTTGTTCATGCTGATGTTGGCGGGCTACGCGCTGTTTCTGTCGCGCCATTCTGGCCAACGCGACATCCGCATCGGTGTGCCCAACGCCAACCGTGGGCGCGAGGAGGTCGAGGGGCTGATCGGCTTCTTCGTCAACACTCAGGTGCTGCGCTGCAATATTGACGAGCGCCTGTCGTTGCGCGAACTGCTGGCTCAGGTGCGCGAAGCCACCTTCGCCGCTCAAGCCAACCAGGAGTTGCCTTTCGAACAACTGGTGGAAGTGCTCGCCCCTGAGCGCAGCCTGGGCCACAACCCGTTGTTCCAGGCCAAGTTCAATCAGAACGTCGGTGTGCAGAAGCAGACGGCGCTGCAACTGCCGGGCCTGGCGGTCAGCGAGTACTCATTGCGCAAGGAAGGCACCCACTTCGATCTGGCACTGGACATCACCGACGATGGCAACGTGGTGCACGGTGAAATGACCTATGCCAGCGACCTGTACCGCCGGGCCACCATCGAAGGTTTCATGACCTCGCTACGCGCGCTGTTCGAGGCGTTGCTGGAGCGGCCAGACGTGCCGTTGCACGCACTGGTCGATATGCCTGCCCCGGTCGTCGCGCAGCGCCAAGTGCAACCGGCCCTGGTGTTGCAGCGCTGGGACGAGCAGGTACGCCGGCACCCCGAGGCCCTGGCTGCAGTGTACGCTGACAACCGCTTGAGCCATGCCGAACTGGATCGCCGCGCCAACCGCCTGGCCCACCACTTGCGCGACCGTGGTGTGACTGCCGGCACGCCGGTGGCCGTGCTGATGGAGCGCTCGCTGGACTGGCTGGTCTGCCTGCTGGGTGTGCTCAAGGCTGGCGGTGTTTATATGCCGCTGGACATCAAGGCCCCGGTCGAGCGCCTGCAAGGCATGCTGCAGCGCAGCGCCGCTGCCGTGCTGCTGTGCGATGCCGGGGAAACGCGCCAGCAGGTACTGGCCGGCACAGGTTGCACGGTGCAACCGTACCTTCCAGAACAGTGGGCCTCGCGCCCGGTCGATACGCCGCAAGGTGCCGTCTTGCCCGACGCGCCGGCGTATGTCATCCACACCTCCGGCTCCACCGGGCAACCCAAAGGGGTCGTGGTCAGCCACGGCGCCCTGGCCAGCTATGTCGACGGCCTGTTGCAGCGGCTGGACCTGGCGGCGGATGCGAGCATGGCGCTGGTCTCCACCATTGCTGCCGACCTGGGCCACACCGTGTTGTTTGGCGCCCTGTGCTCCGGGCGTGCCTTGCACGTACTGCCTGAGGCGCTGGGTTTCGATCCCGACGCGTTCGCCGCTTACATGGCCGAACAGCGCATCGGCGTGCTGAAAATCGTCCCGAGCCACCTTAACGGCCTGCTGCAGGCGGCGAACGCCGCTGATGTGCTGCCCGCCCATGCCTTGATCGTCGGCGGCGAGGCCTGCTCCACCGCGCTGTACCAGAAAGTGCGTGAGCTCAAGCCGGGCTGTCGTTTCATCAACCATTACGGCCCGAGCGAAACCACCGTCGGCGTGCTCACCCACGAGCTGCACGGCGAGCCAGGCCAAGGCATCCCGCTGGGCCAGGCGCTGCCGGGTGCCAGTGTGCGGGTGCTGGACGATGTGCTGAACCCCATCCCCGAGCGCGTCGCCGGCGAGCTGTACATCGGCGGCGCCAGCCTGGCGCAGGGCTATCTGGGCCAGGCTGCACTGACCGCCGAGCGCTTCGTGCCCGACCCCTTCGGTGAGCCTGGCGCCCGGCTGTACCGCAGTGGCGACCGCGTGCGCCGCGACAGCGAGGGGCTGTTGCACTTCCTGGGACGGGGCGACGATCAGGTCAAGATCCGTGGCTACCGTGTCGAGCCAGGGGAGGTGGCCCGCGTGCTGCGCAGCCTGGCAGGCGTGCAGGACGCCGTGGTGCTGGCAGTGCCCCAGGGCGATGACCCGGCGCCGTTGCAACTGGTGGGCTGGTGTGTGCCGGGCGATGCTGGGCTCAGCGCCCAAGCCCTGCGTGAGCAACTGCAAACACTGCTGCCGGACTACCTGGTGCCGGCGCACCTGCTGCTGCTTGAGCGTCTGCCGCTGACTGCCAACGGCAAGCTGGACCGCCGCGCCTTGCCGTCGCCGCAGGTGCAGCTCAAGCGCCATGTGGCGGCGGGCACACCTGTGGAAGAACAACTGCTAGCCATCTGGCAAGCCGTGCTCAAACGCGATGACATCGGCGTTGAAGACAACTTCTTCGAGCTGGGCGGAGACTCCATCCTCAGCCTGCAGATCATCGCCCGGGCCAAACGCCAGGGCATCAAACTGAGCCCGCGTCAGTTGTTCGAGAAACAGACCATCGCCCAGCTGGCGCAGGTCGCCAAGATCGACACCGCCAAGGCCAAACCCCGCGTCGCGTCCCAGGTCAGCGGCGCGATGCCGCTGCTGCCCGTGCAACTGCGCTTCTTTGACATGGCCTTGGCGCAGCCTGGGCACTACAACCAGGCGGTGATGCTGCAACCACGCCAGGCACTGTCGGCCAATGTCGTCGAACAGGCGCTGGGGCTGTTGCTCTCCCAGCATGACGCGCTGCGCCTGGCCTTCAACCAGCAGGACGGTCACTGGCACGCCGAGCACCGCGAGGGGGTGCCGAGCGGCCTGCTGTGGCACCGTCAGGTAGCGGATGCCGCGCAGGTGCAGGCGATCGCTGATCAAGCACAGCGCAGCCTTGACCTGGCCCAGGGTCCCCTGCTGCGCGCAGTGTTGTTCGACCTCGCCGAAGGCGGGCAGCGCCTGTTGCTGGTGATCCACCACCTGGTGGTCGATGGGGTGTCCTGGCGCATACTGCTGGAAGACTTGGAGCAGGCGTGCGCCGCGCTGCAGGCAGGCCGGACGCCGGTGCTGGCGGAAAAAAGCACGGCGTTCAAGGCGTGGGCCGAGCGCCTGGTTGCCTGGGCCAGCGAGCCGGCGCGCGCTGGCGAACTGGCCTACTGGCAAGCGACACTCGGTGGGCATAAGGCTGACCTGCCAGGTGCTCACAGCGATGCTGGGCTACAGGCCCGCCACGCGCGCACCGTGCACTGCCGGCTGGATGGCGAAACCACCCGCCGCCTGCTGCAGCAGGCGCCAGCCGCGTACCGCACCCAGGTCAACGACCTACTGCTCACTGCCCTGGCGCGAGTGCTGTGCCGCTGGACTGGGCAGCGCAGCGCGCTGGTGCAGCTTGAAGGCCATGGCCGCGAAGACCTGTTCGACGGTGTGGACCTGAGCCGCACCCTGGGCTGGTTTACCACCCTGTTCCCGGTGGCGCTGACGCCGGCCGATGACCTGGCGGCCTCGATCAAGGCGGTCAAGGAACAACTGCGCGGCGTACCCGAGCGGGGTATTGGCCATGGCGTGCTGCGTTACCTGGGCAATACCGAACAACGTGCTGCCTTGCAAGCGTTGCCTCAGGCACGGGTAACCTTCAACTACCTCGGCCAGTTCGACCAGGGTTTTGCGGACGATCGCCTGTTCGCGCCGGCCAGTGAAAGCGTGGGCGCTACCCAGTGCGACGATGCACCGCTGGGCAATTGGTTGAGCGTCAACGGCCAGGTACTGGGTGGCGAGCTGGAGTTGGGCTGGACCTTCAGCCAGGAAATGTTCGATGAGCCGGCCATCGCCGCCCTGGCTGCGGACTACGCGCAGGAACTGGCTGCGCTGGTCGAGCACTGTCTCGACAGCCAGGCAGGCGGTGCGACCCCCGCTGACTTCCCGCTGGCCGGCCTGACCCAGGCGCAGCTCGACGCGTTGCCCCTGGACCTGCGTGAGGTTGAGGATATCTACCCGCTGTCGCCCATGCAGGAAGGGCTGCTGATGCACACCCTGCTGGAGCCGGGCTCGGGTATCTACATGATGCAGTACTGCTACAGCGTCGAAAGCGAGATCGACCCTGCACGCTTCGCCCAAGCCTGGCAAGGGGTCGCTCAGCGTCACGATGCGTTGCGCACCACCTTCTCCTGGACAGTCGGTGAGCGCCTGCTGCAGATCGTGCGCCATACCGCGCAGCCTGACGTGCAACTGCACGACTGGCGTGATGTGCCAACCCGCGAGCACGAGGGCAAGTTGCGTGACATGCTGGCCCAAGAGCGGCGCCAGGGCTTTGACCTGCAAGGGGCGGTGCCCATGCGCCTGCGCCTGATCCAGCTGGGCGATCGGCGCTTCGGGTTCGTCCTGAGCAACCACCATATTCTGATCGACGCCTGGTGCCGTTCATTGCTGGTGGACGAATTCTTCGAGCTCTACGCCGCCCTGGGCGAGCAGCGCCAGGCCCGCTTGGCACCGGCTTCGCGCTATGCCGATTTCATCAGCTGGCTGAACCGCCAGGACCTGCCGGTTTCCCAACGGTTGTGGCGCGAGCAACTGGCCGGCTTCGAGCAGCCCACCGGGCTGCCGTTCGACCGACAGCCGGTGAAGGACGCCGGGCACTCGTCGATCGGTGACCTGCATACCCGCCTTGACCGGCAGCAGGGCCGTCACCTGCGGGAGCTGGCCCAGCGTCACCAGTTGACCGTCAACACCTTCGTCCAGGCCGCCTGGGCGCTGGTGCTGCACCGCTACAGCGGTGCACGTGACGTGGTCTATGGGGTGACAGTGGCGGGGCGGCCGGTGGACATGCCGGACATGCAGCGCACCGTAGGCCTGTTCATCAACAGCATTGCGCTGCGTGTCCGCCTGCCAGGCATCGACAGCGACACAACGGTACGCAGCTGGCTGCAAGCGCTGTTCGCGCTCAACCTGCGCCTGCGCGAGCACGAGCACCTGCCCTTGGTGGAGATTCAGGCCTGCAGCGAAATCGGCAAAGGCCAGTCGCTGTTCGACAGCCTCTTCGTGTTCGAGAACGCGCCGATCGAGGACGGTGTGATGAACCAGGTGCAAAACCTGAACATCAGTTCCGACTCTGGGCGCACCCACACCAACTACCCGATGACCGTGGTCATCTACCCGGGTGATGAGCTGGGCCTGCACCTGTCGTACGATCGGCGCTGGTTCGACGAAGCCACCGTGAGTCAGCTGCTGGCCGACTTCAAGCGCCTGCTGCTGGCGCTGGGGTCGCAATTCGAAGCCCGTTTCGATGCCTTGCCGCTGCTGGGCACGCCAGAGCGCGAACACCTGCTCGAGGCTTGCAACCACTCGCAACGCAGCTACCCGCTGCACGATGGCTACCCACGCCTGTTCGAAGCCCAGGCGGCGCAGCATCCTCAGCGTATCGCCGCCAGTTGCCAGGGGCAGCATTGGTCCTATCAGCAACTCGACTCGCTGGGTAACGGCATGGCCAACGCGCTGCTGGCGGCGGGCGTGCAGCCCGACCAGTGCGTGGCCCTGCTCGCCGAGCGGAGCTTGCCGCTGCTGGGCATGATCCTGGGTACCCTCAAGGCGGGCGCCGGCTATTTGCCGCTGGATCCGCACCTGCCGGCCCAGCGGCTGCGTCACATCCTTACCCTCAGCCGGGCACCGGTGCTGGTTTGCAGCGAGGCGTGCCTGCCGGCGTTGACGCCGCTGCTGGCTGAGGTGGACGAGGCGGCGCGCCCGCGCCTGCTGGTGTGGGAGCACCTGCAACAGGGCCACGCCGTTGTCGCGCCGTGCCTGCCAATCGGCCCGCACCACCTGGCCTATGTGATCTACACCTCAGGCTCAACCGGTGCGCCCAAAGGGGTGATGGTGGAGCAGGCGGGCATGCTCAACAACCAACTGAGCAAATTGCCCTACCTGGCGTTGGGCATGGACGACGTGATTGCCCAGACCGCCTCCCAGAGCTTCGATATCTCCGTGTGGCAATTCCTCACCGCCGGCTTGTGTGGCGCGCGGGTGGAGATCGTCCCGGACCTCATTGCCCATGACCCCGAGGCGTTGTTGCGGCACGTCAATTCAGCGGGGATCACGGTGCTGGAGAGCGTGCCTTCGCTGATTCAGGGCATGCTCGATGCCGAGCCGATCGCCCTGCCGGGCCTGCGCTGGATGCTGACCACCGGTGAGGCGATGCCGCCCGAGTTGGCGCGGCGCTGGCTGCAGCGTTACCCGCAGATTCCCTTGATCAACGCCTACGGGCCGGCCGAGTGCTCCGACGATGTGTCACTGACCCGCGTCGGCGAGGCGGACACTGGCAACACGTACCTGCCGATCGGCTTGCCTACCGACAATAACCAGCTGCATGTGCTGGACGGCCAGCTGGACCTGGTCTGCACACGGGCGGTGGGTGAGCTGTGCATCAGCGGCACCGGCGTCGGCCGGGGCTACGTCGGCGACCCGGTGCGCACCGCGTTGAGCTTTGTCCCCGACCCCTACGCCCGTGTGCCAGGCCAGCGTCTGTACCGCTCCGGCGACTTGGTGCGGCGGCGCCCGGATGGGGTGCTGGAGTACGTCGGCCGCGCCGACCACCAGGTGAAGATCCGCGGATTCCGCATTGAGCTGGGTGAGATCGAGGCGCGCATCCGCGAACAGGAAGGGGTTCGCGATATCGCCGTGCTTGCCCAGGACCTGGCCGTTGGCCGCCACCTGGTGGCCTACCTGGTCGCCGACGCTGCATCGTGGGGCCTACGGGGCGACAGCGAGGACGACCAGCGCACCCTGCGTGAAGCGCTCAAGGCCGCGCTGCGCCGGCAGTTGCCGGACTACATGGTGCCACTGCACTGGGTGCTGCTGCCGAGCATGCCGCTCAACGCCAACGGCAAGCTCGACCGCAAAGCCTTGGCCCAACTCGACACCCGCCAGTTGCTGGCGGACTACGAGGCGCCCCGCAGCGAACTGGAGCAACAGCTGGCCGCCATTTGGAGCGAGCTGCTGCAGGTCGAGCGCGTCGGGCTGAAAGACAATTTCTTCGAGTTGGGCGGCCATTCGCTGCTGCTGGTGCGGGTGATCTCGCGCCTGAAAAACGAACTGGGCATCGAATTGCCAATGCAGGACTTCTACACGGCCACCTCTATCGAGGAGCTGGCAGCGTTGATCGACAAACATGGGGAGCAGGGCGGGATGGAAGACGATTTCGATGCAATTTTCGCGGCGCTGGATGAACTGGAGGCCAGCAATGCTTAAGCAGGAGTCGTCGCAGGTACAGGCACTGGTGGCGCGCATCCAGGGGCTGGATCACGAGCGCCGCAAGGCGCTGTTCCGTCTACTGGCGCAAAAAGGGGTCAACCTTGCCAGGCTGCCCATCGTGCCGCTCACCGAGCGGGATGGTCTACCACTGTCCTATGCCCAGCAGCGCCAATGGTTCCTCTGGCAGTTGGAGCCGCAGAGTGCCGCCTACAACATGCCCACGGCGCTGCGTCTGAAGGGCCAGCTGGACCTTCAGGCGCTGCGCAGCAGCTTCGAAGCGCTGGTGGCCCGGCACGAGCCGCTGCGCACCACATTCGTGGTACAGCAAGGCCAGCCGCGCCAGCACATTCATGCCCAGGGGCAGATCGCGTTCGTGCGCGAGGCGCTGCCAGGGGCGGACGAGGCCCAACTGCGGGCAGTCATCGGCGAGGAAGTGCAACGGCCGTTCGACCTGGAGCACGGCCCGCTACTGCGGGTAAAGCTGTGGGAAGTGGGGCAAGCCGAGCATGTGCTGGTGCTGACCCAGCACCACATCGTTTCCGATGGCTGGTCGATGCAATTGATGGTCGAGGAGCTGATTGCCCACTACCAGGCGTACTGCCAAGGGCGCGACGCGGGGTTGGCGCCGTTGGCCATCCAGTACGCCGATTATGCGGCCTGGCAACGGCAGTGGATGGAAGCGGGCGAACGCGACCGCCAGTTGGCCTACTGGACCGGCCAACTGGGTGGCGAGCAGCCTTTGCTGGAGTTGCCGGCGGACCGGTCGCGTCCGGCGCTGCGCAGTGCCAATGGCGCCCGCTTCACCCTGGCGCTCGACAGCGCGCTGTTCGCCAGCCTCAAGCAACTGGCGCAGCGCGAAGGCTGCTCGCCGTTCATGCTGCTGCTGGCGTCTTTCCAATGGCTGTTGCAGCGTTACTGCGGGCAGAGCGATATCCGTGTAGGCGTGCCCACGGCCAACCGCAACCGTGCCGAAACCGAACGTCTGCTGGGCTTTTTCGTCAACACCCAGGTGCTGCGTGGGTATGTGGACAACGATGCATCCTTCATCGACCTGCTGCAGCAGGCCCGTGACGTGGCATTGGCCGCCCAGGCCCATCAGGACCTGCCGTTCGAACAGCTGGTCGATGCCCTGCAGCCCGAGCGCAACCTCAGCCATAGCCCGCTGTTCCAGGTCATGTTCAACTACCAGGTGAGTGCGGGCGAAACCGGCCTGGCCGCTGTGCTGCCGGGTCTTACCGTAGAGCCCATGCAGTGGGTGATGGCCACCACCCAGTTCGACCTGAGCCTGGACTGCACCGAGCATCCAGGTGGCCTGAGCGCGTCGCTGATCTACTCCACCGACCTGTTCGATGCCGCGCGCATCGAGCGCATGGCAGCGCACTGGCAGAACCTCCTGGCCGCGGCCATCCAGGCGCCCCATGCCCGTCTGGGCGATGTGCCGATGCTCACCGCCAGCGAGCATCAACGCGCTATCAGCGGCTGGAACCAGACCGGGCGCAAGTACCCTGGCACGCCCTATGTGCACCAG
>NZ_BCBH01000040.1:0-45963 GCF_001320525.1 Pseudomonas sp. NBRC 111131
CCCTGGGCAGCAACCCGGCCTCCAGCAATGGGCGCAGCAGCCCTATCGCCCCCGTGGGATAGCAACCGGGATTGCTGACCCGCCGTGCCGTGGCGATGCGTTGGGCCTGCTGCGAGTTCATCTCCGCGAAACCATAGGTCCAGTCTAGATGGGTGCGGTGCGCCGAACTCGCATCGATCACCCGAACGGCGGGGTTTTCGATGCTCGCTACAGCGTCGCGTGCGGCTTGGTCGGGCAAGCAGAGAATCGCGATGTCGCAGGCGTTGATGATTTCGGCGCGACGTTGCGGATCCTTGCGATGTTCGGGGCTGAGCGTGATAAGCCGCAGATCGGTCCGGTCGCGTAGACGTTGATGGATTTGCAACCCGGTGGTGCCTTGGTCGCCGTCGATGAATATAAGAGGACTTGCCATGGAATGCTCTCGGACATAGGAAATCAGGAGTTCCAATCTTCAGTGAGGGGCTAAGATAGGAAAAGTTGAATTTCTAAACGATGAAATTCAGCTTTTCTGAACAAGGAGTGACTCATGCGCGAAATCAGCCTGGACCGTCTGCGCACGTTGGTGGCCATTGCCGACCTGGGTTCGTTTGCCGAGGCGGCCCGTGTGCTGCACCTCGCGCCACCCACGGTCAGTTTGCATATTGCCGACCTGGAGTCGCGGGTTGGCGGAAAGCTGTTGTCGCGCACACGTGGGCGCATTCAGCCTTCGGCGATTGGAGAAACGCTGGTGGAGCGCGCGCGGCGCCTGTTGGCGGATGCGGAGCAGGCGCTTGAGGACGTGGAGCGTCAGGTGCAGGGCTTGGCCGGGCGTGTGCGGCTGGGTGCCTCCACAGGGGCCATCGCACAGTTGATGCCGCAAGCTTTGGAGACGTTGGGCCAACGCCACCCCGCTATCGATGTGCAGGTCGCGGTGCTCACGTCGCAGGAAACTTTGAAGAAGCTTGCCGAGGGCTCTTTGGAGATCGGTCTGGTCGCGCTGCCACAGACCCCGGTGAAGGAATTGCGGATCGAGCCATGGCGGCGGGACCCGGTCATGGCCTTCTTGCCGGCTCGCTGGGAATGCCCGGATGTTGTGACCCCCGGTTGGCTGGCCGCCCAGCCATTAATTCTGAATGACAAAACTACTCGGCTTTCGCGCTTGACCTCGGAGTGGTTCGCCAGTGATGGACGGCAGCCCACGCCGCGTATTCAACTGAACTACAACGATGCGATCAAAAGCCTAGTGGCGGCCGGTTATGGTGCGACGTTGTTGCCGCATGAAGCCTCCACGCCATTGCCCGATACCAGGATCGTCATGCGGCCATTACAGCCCTTATTGTGGCGTCAACTTGGTATTGCCCACCGTGGTGGGGACGTCGAGCGGCCTACGCAACATGTGCTGGATGTGTTGTGGGGGTTGAGTGCGGGCTAGGGCGATGTTGTCAGAGAAAGGACCGCTTTCGACCCGGTCATACGGTGATTGAGGTCCCAGGCGTCAGCTACCGCACCTGAAGCCGTCGTTCATCGCTCCAAAGCCGGTGCCTGTCTCCGTTCGCCCAGGCCAGGGTGTCGTAGTACTTGTGCAGCAGCTCGGTAATGGCGGCGGTGTCGTCGGTCATGGGGTTTCCTTGGGGTTGGCGGTGAGGACTGCCTGGACGCGTGCTTGCAGCGCGGGCAGCACGTCTTGTTGGAACCAGGGGTTGCGCACCAGCCAGCGATTGTTGCGCGGGCTAGGGTGAGGCAGGGGGAACGCTTGCGGCCAGTGCTCGCGCCAGGCTTCGACCACCCGGGTGAGCGGCGTCTTGCCAGTACCGAGGTGGTAGTCCATGGCGTAGCTGCCCAGCACGATGACCAGCGACAGGCGCTCGAAACGCTGCATGAAGGCTTCGCGCCAGGCGGGGGGCGCACTCCGGGCGTAGCGGCAGGTCACCGCTTTTGCCGGTGCCCGGATAACAGAAGCCCATGGGCAGAATGGCGATGCGGGTAGGGTCGTAGAAGGTGTCGCGGTCCACGCCCAGCCAGGCGCGCAGACGCGCGCCGCTGGCGTCGTCGAAGGGCACGCCTGAGGCATGGACCCGGGCCCCCGGTGCTTGGCCGGCGATGAGGATGGGCGCACTCGGGTGAAACTGGAAGACCGGCTGCACGCCGTGTGGCAGATGCGGTGCGCAGCGCGTGCAGGCGCGGACGTCGGTCAGAAAGGCGTCGAGTGTCGGCATGGCGCGCTTCCGGAAAGGGTGGCTCGCGCAGGACGGAGGTGCCATCCTGCGCGAAGCGTAACCCGGCAGCAAGTCAGTGCTGGGTCAGTGTCGGATAGCCCTGGATGAATACGCGGTCGGTCTTGGCCGCCGGCACATGGCAGCCCATGCAGTCGGCTTCGTAGCTGACGGCGACATTCTTGGCGGGGGCGTCGGCCTTGAACAGCGCCCAGCCCCAGCCGTCGCCCCACAAGGGGTTGCTGGCGAAACGGCCTTTGGCGTCCTAGACCATCACGAACCACACGGCCGCATCGGAACCCCAGACCACAGGGTTGCCAGTGGTCATGGCGCTGGTTTCGAGCTTGCGGATCTCTTTCACCAGCGTGGCGCCGTCCAAGAACTTGCCGGTCTTGCGGTAGTGCTCGGCCGAGGCCTTTTCGGTGTACACATCGTGCAAGCCGCGAGAGGCGGATTTTTCGTCCAACACCGCATATGAGCCCAGGTGGACGAAGTTTGTGCGGAAGTCTGTGGGGCGGCTGATGCCGCCCTGGCTGTCCACATAGGGCGAAAAGTCGCCGGCCGTGACGGCCAGTGGCAGGACGAGGGCGCTGGCGAGCAGAGCGCCGGTGAGTGCGATTTTCATCGTGTTCTCCTTATATGCCTATGGAGATCAGACGGCGACCACGGGGAAATCCACCGTGGTGTCGGCGATGTGGTTGGTGTAGTTGGTGAGCGTGTTCAGCGCGACGTTGGCGATCACTTCCAGTATCAGGCCGTCGTCGAGCCCCGCGCGGCGGTAGTTGGCCATGGCGTCGGCCGACACCACGCCGCGTTGCTCGACCAGCGCGCGGGCAAAGCCGGCGATTGCATCGTCAAGTGCGTTGGCCGCCTGGCCGGTGCGGGCCGCGGCGATGGCCTCTGCCGACAGTCCGGCACCTTTGCCGATCAGGGTGTGTGCGCTCAGGCAATACTGGCAGCGATTGGCTTGACCGGCAGCGAGCGCAACGATCTCGCGCTGGGAGGCATTCAGGCGGCCGGTGCCCAGCGTTTCGGACAAGCCGAGGTAGCCATTGAGCGCCGCCGGCGCGTGGGCCAGCGTGGCGAACAGGTTCGGCACCATGCCAAGCTTGGCTTTGACGGCCTTGAGTGTGGCAGCGGTAGCGGCGTCAGCGGTGTCGATGGTCAGGGGGGCGATTTGGGTCATGTCTATCTCCGTAGTGGGTGAGGTGCAAGAGCACGTGGGCATGATCGCCCTTTGTTTGGTACGATATGGCACGTAAAGTATCAAATACGTAACCTATCGTCTTATATGGAGAGTGGAATGGCGGATCGACTGGCCGGCTTGCTCCGGCACTACTCGCTTTCGGCGCGCGTTTTTCACAGCGGCGCCTTCTGTGGGCAGCATCATTACGCGGCGCCGCATGGCTATATCCATCTGGTGCGGCGCGGCCCGATTACGGTGCGTTCGCCCGTGCATGAAGATCTGCTGGTTACCGAGCCGAGCCTGCTGTTTTATCCGCGCGTGGCGTCGCATCGTTTTGTCGCCGCCCCCGGCGATACCGCTGAGCGGTTGTGTGCGGAGGTCGACCTGGGCGCTTCGACGGGCAATCCGTTGGCCATGGCCTTGCCGTCGATGCTGCTGATTCCGTTGGCGGACTTGCCCGGCCTCGGGCCGACGCTAGAGTTGCTGTTTGCCGAAGCCGAGCGCGACCAGTGCGGTCGGCAGGCCGCCATCGACCGCTTGTGCGAGTTGCTACTGATCCAGTTGCTGCGTTATCTGATGGATGGGCGGCTTGGCGCCACCGGACTGCTGGCGGGCCTGGCCGACCCGAAACTCGCGCGCGCCATAACCGCCATGCACGATGCGCCGCAGACCGCGTGGTCGCTCGAGGCGCTGGCGGCGAAGGCGGGCATGTCACGCGCGCGCTTCGCCGCCGCGTTCAAGGACGCGGTGGGCGTCACGCCGGGCGACTATCTGGCCGACTGGCGGATGAACGTCAGTTGCACCCTGCTCAAGCAGGGGCGGCCGGTGGCGGTGGTGGCCGACCGCGTCGGCTACGGCAGCCCGAACGCTCTGGCGCGCGCCTTCCGCGTGCGCATGGGCTGCGCCCCGCGCGACTGGCTGGCGCAGCAGCGCGGTGACGCGGCGCTCAGCGGTTCGTGAGTTTGAGTTCGATTCGCCGGTTCTTGGCGTAGGCGGCGCCGGTGTTGCGCTCGTCGAGCGGGTGAAATTCGCATCACGCCGGAACAACTGGCGGAACTCCAGGTGGCGATCCGTCAACGGCTGGTCAGTCTGTTCGTGCGGCGCGGCCGGCTGGACAAGGCTGAGTCAGTGGCGCAGGTAGCTGGATGACGCTGTCCCGCCCTGAGCCGACGCTCACAGGCGGGGATTTCCAGTGTCGTCATTGTCGGCTATTGGCCGGCAGCAGCCCGTCGTTGCCTGATGGATCCAACCCCTCCGCTGCTATAGTGCAGTCGGCTTCTGACGTTCAGTGCAGCCGTCTTCTGAAAACGACAGGTTGAACGCCAAAGAGGGGGCGGGAGCGCTGCAACCGGAGCAGCGTCAGAGCCTCCAGAATCGCCCACACAACGCGGAAGCTGTCAGTCAGGGGGCAAGCCTACCTTGGCACCAGAAACGCGCCCAGGAGGCCGCAGGGGGCGATTTTGGCCGCTGCAACTGTCCAACCTTGGCCGGGCCTCGCCGGGCCGAGTGGGGCGGCCTTCGACCAGGGCGGGCCGGCGACCGTCCGTCGGGCATGGAGGGGACGATAGAGAAAACGGACAAAATCGTACGCTAAGCGTGCGGCCTGTCAGGTTGAGGCCCTAGAGGTTGCAGGCGAGTCGTCAGAAAATGCTGGAATCGGCCCTATTCTGACACTGCCCAAGGTTCCGGCCTGACGCCCAGTTAGGGCATAGCTCAATATGACACATGGCTGCAAATCGCTAATTTACCAACTATAAAGAGCTATGCTCTCAAGAAGCGGTTGCGCTAACCGATACAGTATAAATTAGGCCCCAAGTATTATTTTATTTGCGCAAAGGTAATGATTATGTTTTTCAATAAAAACAAACAACTGCTGGACACAGAAAATAAGCTCTCAGAACTACAGTGGCAGCTTGATTCAATAAATCGAAATGTCGCGGAAATCAGATTCAGGCCAGACGGGAGCGTAATCTATGCGAGCAATATCTTTCTAGAGATGCTTGGTTACAAACTCGAAGAAATAGCAGGGCAGCACCACAGAATTTTCTGCGAAAAGAATTATGCTAGCACAGCTGATTATTCGCGCTTCTGGCAGAAATTGGCTGACGGCCATCCTCAATCAGGTTTATTTAGGCGGCTGCGCAAAGACGGTAACTTAATATTGATTGAGGCTACTTATATTCCAGTTCAAAATCAAGATGGAAAAGTTATTGAAATCATTAAGATTGGCTCAGATGTCACTCAGAGAGAAAACGAGTTACTCTCACTAAGAGCCGTCCATGCAGCCATCTCCCGCTCGATGGCGGAGATCGAGTTCACACCTAACGGTGACATTCTGCATGCAAATGAGAATTTCCTCCGTGCTATGGGTTATCGCCTCAGCGATATCAAGGGTCGACACCACCGAATGTTCTGTTTCGATAATTTTTATCAAGAAAATACAAATTTTTGGCAGAGTTTAAAGGGAGGAACTTTTCTCAGCGGGCAATTTGAGCGCAAGACCGCATCGGGAGAGACCATCTATCTTGAGGCCACCTACAACCCCGTCGTTGATGAAGCCGGCCAGGTTGTGAAAGTGTTAAAATTTGCCACCGACGTCAGCTCGCAGAAGCATAAGGCTGATGAAATCCGTCAAGCCGCAGAGCTTTCCTTCACCACCGCCGAGGAGACATCTCAAATTTCCGTGCGGGGCATGGAGTCCCTTGCTAGTTCAATTGAATTATCTCAGAGCACACTTAATTTAATAAACGGTGCGGTTATTTTGATTACACAGCTAAATGCTCAGGCTAAAGATATCGAGAAAATTGTTACCACCATCCAAGGCGTGGCAGAACAAACTAACTTACTAGCACTTAACGCCGCAATTGAAGCTGCCCGAGCGGGTGAAATGGGCCGAGGCTTTGCTGTAGTAGCCGACGAGGTTCGTCAGTTGGCAGCTCGAACTAGCAGTGCCACCGTGGAAATCCAGAATGTGGTAACTGCTAACGGAAAGCTTACTCAGCAACTGAATATAGATATGAACAGCATCGCTAGAAGCGCCGAAGAAAACAACGATCAGATCGCAACTGTAACAACTATTATGCGTGAAATCAGTGACGGTGCAGACCATGTTGCCCGTACCGTATCGACGTTGTTCAAAGACAATAGCTAGTGTCCAGTTTTAGGCAAAATCAGGATCGGAACTTCGAGCCGCAGCGCTACAGAGCCAGAAGCCCAAACTTGGTGACGGCCATCGTGCTATGGAACACGATGTATCTGGAGCGCATCACTTGGGGCTGGTCGAGGCAAGTCGGTGGACGGCGAGCTGCTGCAATACCTGTTGCCGCTGGGCTGGGAGCACATCAACCTGACTGGCGATTACGTCTGGCGGCAGAGCCGCAGGCTGGAGGTCGGGAAGTTCAGGCCGCTACGATTGCCCGGAAAACCTTAGCGTACGATTTTTTCCGAATTCAGCGGGCACCCCTAGAGGGTTCTGGGAATGGAGGTAGGTGCAGGTGGAGGCAACAGCGTGATGATCAAGCTAATCGTCGCAACGGCCAGCATGAGCAGTTGAATGATTCGGTCGTACATGTGAAGGCACTCCTGGGCCTGGAAGATGACTGGAAGCTTGCCGTCACGACCGATTCGAAATCCTCTTGGGTTTTTTCCGCTCGAATCTGATTCGTCACGACGCTGGCCAGGTCAATCATCACCCGCCCAAGAACCCACACATTCCACAAGGTTTCCGATTAACCACGCTCTCCGTGATAGAGGCAGCAACCTGGCAATCCCTGACACATGCCAGCTCAAAGACCATCCAGAAATAAAGAGGGCGCTCTACGCTGCAATCTGAGCCATTCGTAAGGGTGAGATGCACCAGATTCCACGTAGGAGCACGCCCATTAACAAGAGCGGCACCGCACCTAACGGAGATATTTAAGGATGGGATGAAGGTGGCACGGAGGAGAGCAGGTTATGTAGTGCAGGCTGGAGGATCAGTGTGTCGAATCACTCCCCATGAACACCCACCATCTGAATAACTAATCAGGCAACGGCGGAAGCAAAGCAGCCCCGGTAGGGGCAGGTACCTGATATACAGCATCCTTTACACCAGGTTTAATTGGCTCAGCCCCATGGTTTGGACCGGCTGGTTGTGCTGCTGGGGTGGTCTGGGGCGGCTGCTTAGGGCGAAGGGGAACAACCGACGGCGACTGTGCTTCTGTGATGACCGCCTTGTACTTGGCCACCGTTTGGCGAGAGACGCCTGCAGTCAGGGCGATAGCCGTGTAGGTAAGATGAGCCCCTTTAGCGATCAACTGCCGGCAAGCCCCACGGATCTTGTTTGCGGTCTGGTTTTGCCTGACTGCATGGGTCCGTTTGGCGGCGAGGCTCTGGCGCTCCTCGAGTGGCAGCGATCGATCAAGCTCCATCACACCACGATGATAGTCACCACTTCCGCGGTAATGGGACCAGGTCCATCGGGCAATCGATTTAGCCGTGGCGCGCACTGATGACAAGGGCAGGTCGTTGCAACGCTCTCGCGTGCGAAAACGGTTGTCGTTGTGACATTGCGCAAGGACCCGAGAGTAAAACGACTCGAAGTAACCTCCAGCTCGCTCAGCATTGACGATGCTGTATGCGTAGAAACGGACACGTTCGAACAAGGTGCAATGCCTGGAGTGGGACACTGCATCCATGTCGGGTCCTTTGGACCACAAAGGCATCGGCCTGGCCAAGTCGAGTTCTTCAGCCAGATCGCCCAAGTCGTAGACATGATTGTGCAGCTCGGTGGTGATCCACCAAGGATGACCTGGTGTCTTGGCAACTGGACCACTGTGGTAATCGGGGTCAGCCTTGAGCAGTGCGGCCATGCTGTCGTAGACAGCCTTCATGTACAGGATCGGCTTTTCACGGGCTCGCTCGGTGGTACACACCGGAGCAATCGCATAATAGAGGTGCGAGTTGCCTGAGTTTCGGTTACGGACAATGAAGTTGGGGGGGGGAAGCCCATGCTCCTCCCAAATCAGGGAGTTGGTATGGTCGAGATCGAAAACGAGCCATGACACACGGCCAGGACGATTCACCTGCATGTAGGGGTAGCGGATCGCGTATTCACGCGGCCGTACTCTCATCGCCGTTTTATTGTCACTGCAGCGTGCGAGATAAGAAGCCTCTTCGAGGATACGGCTCATCGCTGACGCCGGCTGGTAATAACCCGGGTGCGCAGGCGCCGTCGAAGCTGCCGTGATGAGGTTGCTCACCAGCAGGCCTCAATGAAGAAGCTGACAAATTCAGGGCGAATTAACCCGTGCCGCGTATTGCGCAGCAGAGTGCAGGTGTCCATACTCGAATTACCTGAAAGGGGCCCTCACGTCATCGATCTGCCAGGACCAGATGTGTGGGCTCTTTTTTTTTGCCCGGCAACGGTGGCCGGATCCCTCTTTTAATCGCTCGACCTTTCGATAAAACCTTCCTAAAAAGTGGCATTCGTTGAGCAAGTTTTGGCGAAGGCTAGAGGCTCAGTTTCGCCCCGTCAACCCGCTGAAACCCGCGTATTTACTGGGTTCCCTCCAAATTTCAGAACCGTTTTTCTAATTAGAATGGGCTGCGTTGTCTAAGCGGGTAGCCGCATTGATCCCGAACCCCCTCCCCACGACTGCCCTTGTATGTCGGGGGATCCGAACGCTTCGTACGTCGGTGAAATACGAAATTTCGCATCGGCGATATACGACGTAACTGTCGGTGATGTACGAACCGAAAAATCGGCGATATACGAGCCACAGCAAGTGAAAAAAAACAGCATCGGCGATATACGACTGGCATCGGTGATGTACGAATGCAGGCCACTGCCCCAGGGCGGGTTTTGATCACCCGAAATTTGACCTGCAAGCCCCTGTTTTGGGGGGGTTGAAGGCCAAATCCTGCGCACATTTCATCGGTGAAATACGACCCATACCAGAAAATATCGGTGAAGTACGAGTCGTAATGAAATCACAATGCCATTACTGGCAATTTCGTATTGTAGGTATGCCGTAAACCTAGAAAGCATGCGGCCCCCGTTATTACGGGTCAGGCAAAAGGTTTTTTTGTGTTGACCGATTCCGCATCATGGTTAGAATACGGAAAACGGAGGGCCAGACATGACCAACATCAGGGACGCAGCAGCGCCGCATCTCGAACATCCTGGATCGAGGGAGGATCTCGGACGTGCAGCATACGAACAAGAGCTGATAGAAATCGCTGAAAAACTGCATCAAAACCAGGATGCAGTCGATCCAGTTGCACGTGATCTGGAAGATCGCAAGCAGTTGGCCAGCCATACGTCCAGCATCGTCAAATCAAACCTGGTCCTGTCTTGGGGACTTGCAATTTCGATAGGCCTGAACTGTGTGTTCGGCTGGTTTGTGATGCACCCACACTACGTGTACTTCGCAGCCGACGGCCTCCGGATCGTCAGGCTGGTTCCTCTTGAAGAGCCGTACATCACCGACGCCGAGGCGATTCAATTCGCACGGGATGCGCTGAACCGCTCGATGACGATCAACTTCACCGACTACAGGCAACAGCTTGAAGACGTACGTGGCGATTGGACCAAGCGCGGGTTTGCACAGTATTTGGAGCAGCTGCAGTCAGCAGGCTACCTGGACCTCGTTAAATCCAAGCGCATGAACATGACGGTTACCACTGAAACCGGCGTGCTAGTGAAATCCGAGATTGTTGACGGTGTTTTCGTCCGCCATATCGAAGTTCCGATCGAGATCAAGCTGGTCGGCCAAACCACCGACCTTCAACCCAAGCGATTCATCGCCAAAGTGCCTGTCGCACGTATTCCCACACTGGATTCCATCGTGGGCGTAGGGCTGGACGGCATTGTCACCACGCCCCGGTAAGGAGGAACCCATGATGATGAAATCAGTCTTCGTCGCGTCAGTCTTGACGCTAGCGATCGGCACGGCTCAGGCAGAGCAACAAGGCAATGGTGCGCAAGCCCAACCTCAAGGCCAACCCACGCAAGGCCAACAGCAACCCATTCAAGCGCCGAACGGGGGGCAATGGGTCCGGGTTGAAGGTCCTAGCAGGCAGTCGGGCTTTCCCGCCGCGCCAGGTGCTCCACAGCCTGGCGTGAATCCTCAGATGCAGAGTGCTTTCCCACAGACCAACTACGGGCCAGCAAATTACGCCGTGGCAGGGCAACCCGCTGGAGATCCTCAACAGCAAAACGGTACAGCTCCACTGCCTCCCCTGAACCCGCCTGAAAATGATCATTTCGACGAGGCGATGGAGGTCGCTCAGCCATTCACCCCTGAGCAAATCAAGCAAATGCGACAGGCGTTGGAGAACACGCGAAAGGCGAAGGCCTGGCAGCCAGTACGGGGAATCCCCCGTATTTCCAGCGTATCGGTTGATTTGAGTCCTGGCGCATCGATGCCTGTGTTGCGCGTGGTTCCCGGTGAGCTGTCCAACCTCATCGTGCTGGACTCAACGGGAGCTCCGTGGCCGCTGGCCGCTACGCCTCGTGTTTCCAACCCCGATCTCTATAGCGCGGAATGGCTGCAGGGTACCCATACAGTGGTGGTGTCGACTCCATCGGCTTACGAGACCGGCAGCCTAGCTCTGTACTTGGAAGGGGCTACAACACCGGTGATCGTCAAAATCGTCAGTGGCGAACCCGATGGGAAGAAGGACCGAGCCCGTGTGTATGACGCTCGGCTTGATCTGCGTGTTCCAGGCCGTGGCCCGCTGGCCAAGGCGGCTGTGATGGGCCCGGGGAAGATTGCCCTCTACGACGACCTCCTGCAGGCCTTTCTGGATGGGATTCCACCAAAAGACGCCAAACAGGTGAAGGCGCAAGGCGCAGTGCCTTCGCATACCCAGATCTGGCAATACGACGGGAATCTCTACGTCCGTACTCGCCAGGATTTTCAAACTGCATTCGATAACACCCTCGCTGCCGGCGACGGTACTCGTGTGTACCGCTTACCCGTGACTCCCTTCATCACCCTCTCCCAGATGGGTCAAAAAGTCACCCTCCAACTCGACATTTACTGAGGTAGCGCATGAGCACTCAAGCTGACATTGGAAGGCAGACCAAGGTAACCATCCTCGCGGCAGTAATTGCTGTCGCAGCCCTCGGCTATGCCGGTTACACCTGGCTCAATAGCCGCCATCAAACCAGCTCCAACCTCGGGGTAATCAACGGTGATGGCAAGGGGGGCACCACTGAAGAGAGTGAGGCCTATCGCCGGGTCTTGGAGAAATACAACCACAACAACGCCAAGCAGGCAGAGTCGAACGGGCAGTCCTACATGTCCGTCATGTCAACCGCCCAAGCGAACCCTGCGGGAACTGCGGATAAGGCAGGTTCGGGCCAGCAGCAACAGCCTCAGGTCAACTATTACTACCAAGCCGCGGCACAGCCCCAACAGCCCGTCGAGCGCAACAAAGAAATGGACAAGCTTGTCGCGAATCAGGTGGGTGCCTTCATGACCGGCTGGACGGTGAAAACCCATGGGACCGGCACCACGACCCAGGAACAGGCGTACTCGCAGTCTATCAAACCCGCGTCCCTGACTAGCGCAGGAGGTGCTGCTGGTACCGCGAGTACTGCGCAATCTACGAACTCGCGTGCTGGCAAGGCACAGGACCAGGTTGTCGTGGACGGTTTCTTCCTAACGCCTGCGCTGCTTAAAACCGAGCTCGACACTGACGAAAACTCGATGGTTACAGCTGAGATCCCAGGTGGCCGACTCGCAGGCGCCAGGGTGTTCGCGATGGGCTACAAGCGCCTCAACGAAACCATTGATATGACCTTTACCTACATGGAGTGGAAGGGCCGTAGCTACAAGATCACAGCCAAAGCGGTTGATCCTGAAAGCATGCGTACGGCGCTGTCGGGTGATGTGAACAACCGCTACTTCAGCCGAATCATTCTACCTGCCCTGGCTCTGGCGATCGGCAAAACTGGTCAGCTGTACGAGCGCTCCGCCTCGGAGAACATCATCACGAGCGAAGGCGCCGTGATTCAGACATATCCAACGACGCCTAGTGGGAAAGCCGTCGCGGGCACCTTTGCCGGCGGTATCGGCCAACAGGCCGGGCAGGTGCTGGCCAATGACGCCGCCAACATGCCGCAGAAACAAGTGATCCGTCCAATCAACTCCACGATCGGTGTTCAGTTCGTTGGACCAGTGCTGGCCAGTGACCAGTTGGAAAAGGACGCGCTGATGGCGAACCAGAAAGCTGAGCTGAATACCCTCGGCCAACCAGGTGGCCAGCCTCAGCAACAGTATCGCCTCTCACCAAATGCCGCAGGTGCAACCAACTCAAACGGGTTCGGTGGGTACCAGGGTGTCTCGCCAGGATATGGCCAGCAGTACATGGGCCAGCCAACCATCATCGATCCAACTCGCTACTGAGTTAGGGCAGGGGACTTTCACATGACTACACAAGCAGCGGAAGAGTTGGACATTTTCAAAACTGGCGCTCAGTCGGGTAAACCGGTTGAGGCGCCGAAAGCCGAAGAGCAACAGTCCAAGAAAACATCTCCGGCTAACGCGATCCAGGGCGACCGTAAGAAGCGTATCGTCAATTTCGTCAACCGGATTGAAGCCTGGCATTTCTTGGTACTGGCGGTAGTGCTGGCAGTCCTCTTCGTGATGGTGCCCAAGCTGTTTCCGAAACATCAAACCAGCGCGCAACAGCAGCCCACTCCAGTGCAACAAGACGCTGTGAACAACGTTTTGACGGCCCCTGAACCGGAGCCTCAAGAGGCAGTGGTACCGGCAGCGAGTCCGGAACAGTCCGCTCTATCTGCCGAACAGCTGAAAGGCCTCAATGAGCAAGTGGGGAGCCTGAGCGGAGTAGTGGTCGGTCTGCAAAAAACCATCAGCGAATTAGAAGCAAAGGTCGCTCTTCTCGAATCGGACAAAGCGGATGTGGGCAAGAAAGTTGTCCATTCGCCCGCTGTACGCCGTCAAGCTCAGGTGAGCCAACCATCGGCAATGGCTGGCTACACCCTGAATACCGTTTATTCAGACCAAGCCTGGATTCAGCACGGAGAAAAAACTTTCGTAGTCCAGGTGGGCGATCTCGTAGACGGCGTGAAGATCACGGGGATTGACCCTGTGGCACGTCGAGTCACCACTACTCATGGCGTGATCCGCTAAGGAACCGAATATGGATCTGGCAAGCATGATCATCTCAGCGGCCAACTCATTGGTCGCCGTACTGTGGGGGTTGCTCTGGTCCTTGAGCGCTCTCGCTGGGATGGTTTACGCGGGAACCGTGCTGCGTCGGATGCAGCTTGCCACCATTGAACCTGGCCACCGTCCTATCACGCTCGGCAGCACATTCGCGGTGCTCGTGATTGGCGCTGCTCTGTTCAACATGTCCGGGATGATCAGTACAACCTGGACGAGCTTTGGTAGCGGCTCTACCACCTACGGGGCCATTTCCTACAGCGGAGCCGATAGCTTTGGCAGGTTCAAGGATGCTGTAAACGCGGTGCTGACCCTTGCTTCATTTGCAGGCGGTTGCTTCTTCTTCAAAGGGTTGCTGCTGATGAAGAAAGCTGCACTAGAGGGAGAAAGTTCACAGGGGGGCGACGACGCCATTTGGCGTGGCCTCACCCACATGATTTTCGGCGCTGCGTTGACACATGTCGACAAGGTGATCGAGGCCTTCCAGGCCACCTTCCAACTCTACTGGTAACAAAACAAGGAGCGTCATCATGAAATTTAACCCTATCGAGTTTGCTGTTGATGCTGTGCGTCGTGGCCATATCCGCCTGGTGACCAAAGCTGAGGAATACAAAGCCAACCCCATGCAGCGGGGCCTCATGTTCATGACTGCTGGCATCACCATGTCCACGTTGCTGGTCACCAAAACCGCTTATGCAGACGGTCTCGCCGGTATGGCTCAGAAGGGCAGTGAACAGGGCGACGACATCAAAGAAAGCCTTGGTCCAATTTTCCTGGCGCTTGGGTTCGCCGGCGCTGCCTTCGGTGGCATGAACATGTGGAAGAAAACCAACGACGAGAACTCGCGTATTACTGGCAAGCAGATCTGGGGCCCGATGCTCGCCGGGGCAGCGCTGGGCGGCACTGGTTTCATGATGACCACTGCCGGCGAGACCGTGGGTATCAGCGGTAGCGAATTCGGCAAAGTTCCTAACTGATCAAGACCACTTGGCAGCCCGAAACATGGCTGCCTTGGAGACTGCATGAGCGACGTGAAACAGGTTCAGACAGTACCGGAATCGGGGCTTGGCCAAAACTTCGAGAAACCCGTTCTTCCGCTGATGGCCATGGCCACGAAAGCGCGGGTTTGGGGGGATGCCACTCCAAACGCGATCGAGCCCAACCCGGAGCAACTGACGGCCGAAATGCGGGCGACCATTACCCGTCAGGCGCAGGGGCAGTGCTATTTCTGCGGTGTACGCGCTCGTGCCGGTCATGTTCACAACATTAACCATAACCATCAGGATCTGCGGCCGGAAAATCTCCGGCTTGTAGATCCGCTGTGTCATGGGTGGCAGCACCTGGGTGAAATCGACGACGGCCAAGCCTTCATCGCCTACCTCCCGGGCTTGTCTCCCCAGGATGCGAATCATCTGCAGCGAGCCACCATGATCGCCTTGGAAACCGGGGACGAACAAACGAAGGCGGACGCGAAGAAAATCCTCAACTGGATGGCTTCCCATCGGGAATACACCGAAAAGGCCTGGGGCACTCACTCGCCCAAAATTTTCGCTGAGGCGATGACTCGCCTCGGCAAGGTTGACGCCGATGTTAACTCCCTCGTTTTCCAAGGGTTGAGCGTCATTTTCAATCCCGCTCAGTTCAGCCAGGTCGTTAAGGGTTGGGCACAGGATGCGTATGGCGCAGCTCCCACTTCTACGTGGGCCCAAGTACATCACGATGTGATGAACGCGCCGAGCTAAGGAGGCAGCATGGGACTTCTCGATAAGTGCGTAGACGCACTGGAAGGTACCTTGGAGTACCTCGCAAAACACTTCATTCACAAGGACATGACCAGTTACTGCGAACTGGCCACTGCTGTGGGGCTGACCGATGCTGATATCGAGAAATCCCCGGATCTGAAGGATCCCTACACCTTGGTCAACAGTGACTACTCGCTGCTGACAGTATTCGATCTGCAGGGCACGTACCAGATGCTTTCTGAAGCTGAGTTTTCAGAGATGCTGGAGTCCCTGCGCATCCGCATGACCGGATATATGCGTGAAAAGGGCCATAGCCTGACGTTCAGCTTCGAGCGTGATCCTGAGCGTGCTACCGATGAGCTTATGCGCCTCGCCGAACCCTTGTTGAATACCGCCCGACGAATCGGCCTCAAAAGCGAGGACATCATTCTTGATCGAGTGAAGCGAAACGCTCCGCATTGTGCGTGGGAGCAAAACCTGCTGGTCGTCTACACGCACCTCACGTCCTTGAGCAAGGAAGAACAGGATCGCGAACTCGGCGAGCTGGCTAAGAAAGCCTCGAAGCACAAGCTTCCGCGCCTCACCTATGGGCAAAATCCCGCATTTGCCCTTGCTGCTCTCAAGTACCGCCATGACACGATGATTGATCGACTCATGGACGACTTCATCTCATGTGGGGTCGAGGGCAAAAAGGGCATCATGATGAAGCCTTTGAGCGCCCACGAGGCAATCAAGCGCATCAGGATCATGTTGAATCGGGAAGGGACGTCGCAGAAGTTCCGACCCCAGATCGTCGGCGATCGCTTCATGCTTCGCGGCTCGGCTGACGCCAAAGACTATTCGGAGCTTGTACCCCCGCGCCTCAGCTACCAAATCTGCAGCAACGACGTTGAGCCCATGGGTAACTACGTCAAGACCGACAGCCTGTGGCACGGATCGCTTGCAA
This sequence comes from Pseudomonas sp. NBRC 111131, assembly GCF_001320525.1. NCBI lineage: Bacteria > Pseudomonadati > Pseudomonadota > Gammaproteobacteria > Pseudomonadales > Pseudomonadaceae > Pseudomonas > Pseudomonas sp. NBRC 111131. The sequence continues at coordinate 16,245 of NZ_BCBH01000040.1, forward strand.
TGGAGCTTGGCCCACAAGACGTCGTTCACTTCGCAAAGCTGTTCGACGCAGTGGGCAAAAAGGATCCGTGGCGGATTCGTTTCGATATCTCGCCGGGCGGCCTTTCAATGATGCGAGCGCGCAAATTGATGGTCGGCTTTGTCGGCGTGTTGCCTGATAACAGGGCGATCCGTGATTCTTTCAAGGACTTAGAGGCCATATCGAAAGATCAGGCGGTCATGTCGATGAAAGTGATGGCCTCTTCCTGGAGCAGTACCAAAACAGATCTCGAAACCCGGCTTTCACGCCTGGAGAAGGCAATCCAGTCCTGGGGCACCTGTCAGGTGCAGAAAACCCATGGTGACCCCATGGCCGCTCTCGCGTCTTCGATCCCAGGCTTCACCACCAAAAACACCGCTAACCGTCTTCTACCACCGTTGAAAGAGGCCATGAAAATGTTGCCTTTGCAGCGGCCGGCGACGCCGTGGCCCGATAATGGTTCGTGGATCACTCGGACTCCAGACGGAAAGATTTTTCCGATTGGGCTCGGCAGCTCGATCCAGGACACGTGGATTGAGCTTGTCTCTGGTATTCCTGGCTCGGGTAAATCGGTCGCCGCAAACTGCATGCACAACGCGACGTTGCATCGTCCAGGTGCGACCCAGCTCCCATTGCTAACGATCGTGGATGTTGGGCCATCCTCCTCAGGTCTGATTCAAATGATCCAGGATTCGCTTCCTGATCATCGGAAGTCCGAGGCGGCGTACCTCAGACTGCAGAACAATCGCGACTTCGCATCGAATCCGTTCGACCCCCAGCTTGGGGCGCGTCAGCCCACTCGCCGCGAGCGCGAATATTGCGTCGACTTCTTGAACTTGCTCTGTGCCAGCGTCGCCACTGATGGCCAAGGCGGGGCAAAAGCTCGCACACCATCCGACTGTGCCGCAGTCAACGAAATGTTGATGACCCTTGTATATGACGACAAAGCGGGGCGGGGGGCGAATCAGTATGAGCCGGATGTAGTGCCTGCGGTTGACAAGGTACTAGCCGAGTCGGGAATCAGCGCTGAGCATGATGAAAAGTGGTGGAGCGCTGCAACCTGGTACGAAGTGACTGACATGCTGTTCGCTGCAGGCTATGTGCGTGAAGCAACCTACGCTCACCGCCAGGCTTCCCCTGTCCTGCCGGACTTCACTGCCATGCTGAACAACGAAGGCGTGCGTCAAACCTTCGGTGAAATCAAAACCGCCGCCGGCGAACCGCTGCTGAAATACATGGGCCGTTGCTTCACATTGGCATCGACGACCTATGCCGTTTTTTCCGGTCGTACACGATTTGAAGTCGACTCGACGACACGAGTCATTTCGGTGGACCTCAATGACGTGATTGGGTCGAAGACGCCTGAGGGCTCGATCAAAACGTCCTGCATGTACATGTTTGCCCGCCACCTGGGGGCTAAGAACTATTTCTTGCGCGAGGAAGACATCCGCCTCGTAGCTCCGCCGCTGTACCTCGATTACCACCTTAAACGTGCTGAGGATGTGGCTTCGCAGCAGAAGACCATTGCCTATGACGAATGGCACAACACCGAGGGCATGGATACCCCAGTGCAAACGCTGGTGAAGGACGGTCGTGAAGGCCGAAAATGGGGTATCCGTATCATGGTTATTTCCCAGTACCTGCGCGACTTCCCACTTGCTCTGCTCAACGCGGCCACTTCGGTCTACGTGTTGCGAGGCGGCAACGTGGATGACGAAAACGTGCTGCGCGAAACCTTCAAGGTATCTCACGAAACAATCCAACAACTGCACCTGCAGTGCACAGGTCCAGGGCGCAATGGCGCGAACATGCTCGCCCTGTTCAAGACGAACCAAGGCACGATCACCCAGATTTTGACCAACACAACTGGTCCGCTTGAGCTCTGGGCAATGTCCACCACCCAACAGGATACGGCGCTGCGAACCGAGTTGTACAAGCGGATCGGTCCTATGGCTGCTCGCCAGGTTCTCGCCAAACGCTTCCCTCTTGGCACTGCCAAGTCACACATCGAAGCACTCGAATACGCGTCCACGTCCAACGCCAAGCTGAGTGTTGTGAAGCAATTGGCAGAGGATCTGGTTACCGCGTATTACGCCGAACAAAGCCCCCGAGGAGAACACGTATGAAGACCATATTCCGCATTACTCCTCTTGCCGTGGCTCTCCTGATCGGCTCCGCAGCTTCAACCCCCGCCTACGCGCTTTGCGACGGCTGCGTCGTAGGCGCGATCGGAACCTCAACGGTCACTCTGACCGGGGCGATCGCCGCTACAACAGCCTCAGTGAACGCCATGAACTTGTCGGTTAGCCAGCTGCTTTACCAGGTGGGTACCGCGACTACCCAAGGCGCAAGCAAGGTTGCTAATACCATTGAAACTGCTGCTCGGGTTCAACGGGAGTTTGACGCGAATCAGGAGCGTAGCCGTCGCTACGAGAATGCCCGCCAGAACTACTACGTGCCCAACTCGATCTGCAGCGAATCCGGTTCGGGCGGTTTCAATGAAGTCAGGGCGGGGGTTGCAGCAGTAAAAGCCTCTATCCGCACAGGTGGAGGGGGGAAAGCTGCCAGCACCAAAATCAACCAGGCTCTTACTGCTCCAGCCCAGCCGCCCTCGATCGATGCCATGCGCTCGGCAAGCATCCATGCTGACTACTGCGATACCGATGATTACGCTGCATATGGTGGAGCAACAGCCTGCCCAGCCGTTTCGACTACCATGCCCGGGGCCGACAAACGCCTCGACTCGTTGACTATCGGCGCCGGCAAGGATGGCAAGGACCAGGACCTCACCTTTACTCAGGCGCAAACCGACGCAGCCAGGATGTACACGCAGAACTCCGCGCGGCGTTCAGTGGCTCCCCAGCTCAAGAAGGGGCAGGCCGAATCTGACGCTGGTGTCCAGTACATCGGCCTGATGAACCAGTACAACTCGATCATCTCCGCTGCGACGGATCCTCAAGATCAAATGATCGCCGCAAGCCAACCACTGGACTCAACTAAAGATCTGCTTAAAGAGGCACGGTCCTCAAAATCGGCTGAGTCTTACTACCAAAAGATTGCCTCGGCAGAAGCTAAGCGCACGGGAACCATGTCGGCCCGCGAATTCGAGTATTTCGAGGTGGGGCGTCGCTACGCAAACACAGAGTACCAGGCTGATCTGCAGAACATGACAGGCGATAACCTGGTGCGTGAGCAGATCCGCGTCCAAACGCAGACCAACTGGTTGCTACTCGAACTGCGCAACGATGTGACCCGCGGGAACATCATCAACGGTCTGAACCTGGCCAGCTCTGCACGCCAGGAATTCGAGCCTGTCTTGGGTGAAAAATACCGGGCTGTTAACGGTCGCATGGGGGGGGCCAACTGATGAGTGAAGAAAAGCTGCAGTCTTCCAAGGTCCGTCGGGGGCTGTCCATCGGGCTCCACCTAGTAATTCCGTTCTGGGCCATGCGTCAGACTTATCGACTGGCCAAAAACGAAGTCTCCAGGTCCAAGGAGCATTTAGAGGTCATTCGGCAATTGTCGGCCGAAGCAAAGGAAACACTGCGCGACCGTCGTGAGAAGGCTGATAGTGAGCAGCTGTCATTCAGCGAGGCGATGAAAAATCGCAAGCCTGGAGCCATGTCCATTCCTGAGCTCTATCGCTACTTTCTGTCTCGCAAGCGGGCCTGCCAGCTGGCAGCCTTGGTCTTGGGACTCTTCGCAGTGCTCGGCATTTTGCTTGGAGTCCATTTCGACTCGTCGAAAGGGGTGGTCCAGGGCTTGCTCTCGATCGCCACGGCAATGCCTCTACTCTTCGCAATGGCTCTGAGCGCCCAGCTGCGGCTATGGCAGCTCAAGACGCAGCGCCTTTCAAAGGAGGAAAAAGGTGGCTTGAAGGACTTCATTCGGGAGAACCGGAACTGGTTCCGGCAGCTGCTCGATCCTGAATACGGCCACGGGAAAGGAGGCCGGCCATGAGAATTCAGCACAAAGCATTTGCCGTGATTGCTGCCATGCTCTGCAGCACCTTGGCTTGGGCTGACAGCACCACACTGGGCGAAATCTCGGAAGCGGCCAAGCGCAGCGGCGATAAATCGCGTGAAGCGCTTGTCTCCATCTATGGCCAGGTCGTGAACAACCCGTTGGCCTCGGCCGGCGGAAGTGGCGACACCATCCTCGCGAATATCTTCCAGGTGTTTAACAGCGCATTGCTTGTCGTGGGTGCGATGTGGGCCTGCTATATCGTATTCCGCAAGCTGACGCGCACTGCCCACGATGGATCGATCTTCGACCGTCAGCAGTCCTCGTCGTGGGGACCTGTGCGACTTGTGTGGGGTGTCGTGTCGCTGGTCCCTACTGCCAACGGTTGGTCGCTCTCGCAGCTGTTGATGCTGTGGTCGGCGTCAGTAATGGGGGTTGGTGTGGCCAACCTCGGCGTCGATGCTGCGATCTCCAGTTTTGAAGATGGCCAATCGATGGTCGTGCAGCCAGTAATGCCCTCAACTGCCGCTCTGGCGCACAGTGTGTATGAAGCCAACCTTTGCTTGCACGGTATCAATGCCGGCATCGCTCAAGCCCAAGCGAGCGGTGGCCTGGTCATTCCGGGCGGCTACATTCAACAGACCGCTACTAACAAAGGGTTCATCCTCAAAAACAACAGCTTTGTCTGTGGTGGAGCGGACATCAGTGGCGACCTCACAGCACAGCCGGCCTCCACGAACATTATCAGCGGCACGATCGATGTAGCCGATATCAGGCAGGCGCACCTGGATGCGCTGAAGGCTATGCAGGCGTCCCTGAGCCAGTCGGCCCAGTCGTTTGTGAATGCCTCTGTCCAACGAGCCAGTGGGTCTAAAACGGCTCTGCCCGACAGCGAGTACGCCATCCAGATCGCAGCGCAGACCTATGAAAACTCGGTGAACAAGGTCGCCGGTACTAAGCAAGGGGACATCAAGCGACTTGCTCAGGAACTCAGCTCAAACATCAGCAAATCGGGATGGTGGGTATTGGGTGCCTGGTATCAGACTTTCGCTCAAGCGAACACCAAACTTTCTGACGCCATGGCCGCAAAAGCAACTGTGTTCGGTATGTCGACCAGCGGAGATCCCTCAGTCGTATCCGTATACGACGAAGCCTACGCGGCCTATAAGGCCCAGCAGGAAACAACCTCCTACACCCCTACGGCAGGCACCAGTGCTACCGGCGACTACTCCAAAGGCGTCGTAGGCGCGGATGCGGGCAACATCATCGGGAGTATGTTCGCTGCGCCTGGCCAGCGAATCGTGAACTACCTGATCGACGTGAATGCCGGCGGCGAAGGGCTGGGTCAGCTCAACCCCCTGATCAAGATGAAGAACCTGGGCGACTTCACGATGGTTGCGGCAGAAACGGCCATGGGCGCCTATGTGACCGCGAAGGCCATCGAGAAGGTCAAGGATGGCTGGAGTGTTGCCGGCGTATTCGCCAAGGTGGCAAACGCCGTGACATCGGTTGGAGATGCTTTGAGCGGCGTGCTTGAAGGTGTATCACCATTCATCATTGGCCTCGTCCTGGCGATGTTCATTCTGGGCGGTACGCTCTCGACATATCTCCCCATGGTTCCATTCATCATCTGGTTCGGGGCCGCGGTCAACTGGCTGGTAGTGGTTGGCGAAGCAATCATTGCGGCGCCACTGTGGGCCTTTACGCATTTGGGTAGCGAAGGGGAGGGCATGGGCCACAAAACCTCCCATGGCTATATTTTCCTGCTGAACGTGATGATCCGCCCTGCACTGATGGTCGTCGGGTTCTTCTTAGGCGGGGCTGCACTGATCGCAGGAGGCACGTTGCTCAACCAGTGCTTCGGGATTGCCCTGGCCAACGCCCAGTTCGACTCTGTGACGGGATTGTTCTCGATCATCTTCTACTTGGCGATCTACTGCAGCATGTGTTTGACCTTGGTCCACAGCTGCTTCAACCTGATCCTGATCGTTCCCGACCAGGTCATTAACTGGGTCGGTGGTCACGCCGCAGCATCGGTGGGCCGTGAGGACAATGAACGGATGCGTAACGCGATGAACATCTTCGGTAGCCGCCTCGAGCACTTGGCGCCCAAAGGGGGAGCAGGGGGCGACAACAGACGCACTAAGGGTGGCGATGGGATCAAGGGATGATCAAATTGGGGGCCTTCGGGCCCCTTATCAATTGAGGATTGACCTGTCAATGGGTCATGGTAGAATGAACCTAACCTAATTCCGTATTGTGTATCTCATACGGACTTTTGAGGGGATCGATATGAACATTATCTGGTGGGTCCTTCGTCCTTTTTATTGGCTCGGTCTGTTGCCAGTAATTGCAGTATTCCTGATCGCTTGTGCCCACTTCTCCAGGGACACAGAGGTATCGCTAGGGATCATGGCCATCGCGCTGGTCTATTTCGGGCTCGGCTACCTGCTGTTCTCGGTGGCTCCACGTTATTTCAAATCGCGCCTCGATCGCATGGTCGAGAAGGTCAAGCTGACGGGCTTCAGCCCGAGCCATGAAGCCGTCTCGGTGATGTTCAACCGCTACGTCGGCTTTGATGCCGCAGCAAAGAAGGCGTTGTATGTAGACGTCAACTTGAACAGCGCGACCTTGATTGACTTTGATCAGGTGTCCAGCTGGGAGCTGGTACCCGATAAAAGCCCGCTCTTGCTGTTTAAGTTAGTCACTCGCGTTCCGAACCTGCATGAAATCGGGGTACGCATAAAGGCGAACCAGTTCGGGGCCTGGAAGTCGGATATGCACACTTTGTTCGGCTGACCAAAAAATTCAACGGAATTGATGCTTTATGAACCTGAAAATGACTGCTGCAGCATGTGTTGTGATGGGGCTCCTGACTGGATGCAATGACAAGGAAGCACCTGCACCAGTATCCACCCCCAAGCAGAGCCAGAGCACACAGACGCCGCCCGCGGCACCGGAAAAGCCTGCACAAGTGATCGACACTTCTGTACCGCTGAACCAGTACCAGGACTTGGCGAGTAACAACGGCAAGCCACTCACGTTCCTGGTGCTTGCTAAGGCGCCTGGGGCCACGACGGAGGACAAGATGGGCTACCTCTCCGCCGACTACCTGGCCACCAGCGACGCCTTCAAGCGCAAGGACATTGAGTCAGCCCAGTGGCCGGCATTCGAGGCCTCGCTGAAATCCTATGCTGCCAATGATTACTACTCACTGCCGATCTCCGGGTTTGGGGTGTCGAGCGTGTTGAGCATGCAGAACGTTTCTGTCGGTCCATACGATTTCAATACGCATTCGTTCCCACTCACCAGCTACGGGCAGTACTGCTGGGCAAATCCTGTTCGCAACGCTCAAGGAATGAACCTGCAGGTTAAGCCATCGGCGTTCCCATGCAGCCTGCAAGTCAATGACCCTGCCCAAGCTCGGATCATCGAAGAAGCCCGGGCAAAAGGCAGCCTTGACCTTCGAGGCACCTTGTACCTGTACATCCCGGAAGCTGATGGCAACACCGCAGTCGGTCAGGTCGTGCGCGGCTCGATCGACCTGGTCGACCAACAAACTAATCAGGTTATGGCGAACTTCACCATGTGACGATCCAAAGCGAAGGAGGTGGCCTATGAAGCATTTAGTGACTCGCGAGCCGTGGTGGGCTCAACCGCCCAAACCTGGGCAAAGTGACAAAGACTGCACATGGGGCTACCTCGAACGCTACGACGATGGATCGTTTTCGTTCGACCAGGCCAATCGCCCAAGCGATGAAGAAATTCAAAACCGAAAGGGATGCCGGGTGCCGCCGCACTCTACGTCGCCCTCGACCGGGATTTTACAAGGCAAGGAGACTTCGATGAGTGCGAGCTCGATTCAAGAATGGCAAGGCGTCCTGCAGGACATTGCTGAACAAAAACGGCATCGCCTGACGGGCAGCGAATACAAAGAGGTCATCGCCGCGATCGAGGCGCAGCCCAAGGACATTGAAAGCCAGCACATAGCGCGTCAGTTGGTGGCCAAGCTGGCTCAGCACCAAGGGCACGAATCCGAAGCTCCCTTTCGCGATCAAGGCCTGAATCGGGTGTTCAACGTTGAAAAGTTGCCGGCAGCGCCTGCAGAGGGCGACGAACGCCTGCGGGAACGCGTCATCGCCGGTACCACCATTTTCAAGTCACGTGAATTCGATCATACGTCCGAGCCTTCAAAGCTCAACGAACGCGGGGAGCCTGGCCGGCTGGTCCACGGAAAACGCCTCGACGTCTTCCACAATACCGAAGGCCCGGGCGACAAGTTCGAAGTGTTCCAGGTGCGAACCTCCACGCACATTCCGTACAGCACTGGAATCCCAGGCAAACCAGTGGATGGTGAGCGCAAGCCTCAAGGAGTGTTCCATAGCTTTGAAGAGGCTGGGAAGAGCATCGACAAGACAGTGGGGGTGATGAGGCATTCTGAGCTGATCAGACAGCGCCAGGCCGAGCATGGCATTCACTGGAAGGAAGCCCCACCAGCGCCGAAAGCCCGGGCTCCACGGCCAGCATAACCATCCAGAGAGGGCTACGGCCCTCTCGTTCATTTGGAGCAAGCATGTGATTCTACAATTCAAGTTTTTCAACACCGAACAACAAGAAACCGCTCTCTTCCAGACCGAAATTGATCTGAACGGGTTGGTTGCTGTTTCAGAGTCAAAACGCGAAATGATTCGGGAAAAAGGGAAGTCTTTTGCGCAGAGTGCAGTTCCGTTCTGGGCCAGCGAACTGGTCAAAGCAATGGAAGAAAATGATGAGCAGGCCATGGGGCGTCACGCCATTCAAGCCGCTATGGCCGCGTGGTTGGCTGACTCGGTGTTCGACGGAGCTACAAAGGCTGATTACGAGTCGAGCTACCTGGAGTTCAACGTTCACCCGACGGGAATGGTCGTACTGAACAGACACCCAATGGCGAGGTACAAGGCGCCCAAAGGGGCGCCTTCCCCTTAAAGGATGATGAAAGGGCAGGCCGCGCTGTGGCAGATGGTTTTGCCCTTTGCTTGCACCGGTTCTGCTCGGTCGATGTCAATGAGACCTTGACCCAGCGGGACTTTACAGACCACTCCGTCGACCATGATCAACGCGCTTGATTGGCAAGCTTGGTCCGAGCGGGCCTGAAGCAGATGTGCATAGGCATTCTTGATGTCCTGAACGCCCTGCAATAAAACGCAACGATGAGTATTCATGATTTTCTCCTCACGCTGCGCCGGCAATTTCTGCCGCACGCCGGGTAACGATGATCACCGGAATGGGAAGGGACAGCTCGTCCCGTACGATCAGGGCTTTGCTCTGGCTGTACATCGCGCTGGCCAGCTGACGGCGGGCGAGCATTGACCCGATGCTCGACTGAGTTGATTGGGTAGTTTTGCCATTACATGGTACGACCAGAGATTCACCAGGCTTCAACTCAGCCAGTGCTTGGGAAACATTGCCGCATGAGATTTTGAGTTCCATCGCTTGCTCCTAGAGAGGGGTAGCCGCCCCGTTTGAATGTTGCATGTACGTACGTACGTACGTACTTATAATAGATCTTGTTGCACGACTTGTCAGCCAAAAGAGAGAAATCTCTAGAACCAATTGGCATCACCGCTCACGGAAGGAGAAGGGAATGAAACAAGCAATCTCGGTAGGGGGAGGATTGGTGCTGTTGCTACTAGCAACAGTCAGCGCTGCAGCAGAGGAGAGCGGACCGGCGCCTATCGCAGCGAACCTTACCGCACAGTTCTATGACGTTGCCGAGGAGGTCGTGGAAGTAAATGTACTGCAGCAAACAGCGCTGACTGCGACAGTCGTTGCATCGGCGCCTGGGGGTCATACCTGTACATTTCAAATGGTGCCGGCCCCTGCAGAAACAGCGGCTCCACATGGCTGGCTGATCGCACACACCAGCTGCAAGTCCTAAGCTTGGAGGAGGGCAAAGAACGTGAGTACCCGATTAACCGAAACAGCTACCCACGATGACTGGCAGGAATTTGAGCACGGTGGCCAGCGCTGGTCGTTCAACGCTGATGAGCTCGCCCAGCTCGATGTGGAAGACGGGTTCTTCCACTTCGTGGACTACCACCGACTGAGCAAACCGACAGTGGAACGTGTAGCGGCATTCATCGACAGCATGTGAACCATCAGCCCGCCCAGCGCGGGTTGAACTCGACCAGTGAGCAAGTCAGTTAAGGCTGGTGTGGATCGGCAGTGATGCGGATGGTTTGCTCTCTGGCCAATACGCGCTCGATACGTTGAAACAATCCCTGATTCTTTGCCTTGGCTGCTGGGCGCAGCCGATCGGCCTCCTCGATCACAGCCTGCAGTGCTTTTGCTGGATCGGGTTGCTTGCTCGAATAGCCCAACCGTTGCCCAAGGTCGTACCGCAAGTTCTGCGCAGCGCCGTTTACCGCCTGAGTAAGTGTCTCCTCGCCACTCTCGAAACGGTCAAAATCCCTCCCAAATTGCGAGGAAAGCCCCCCCTCGTAATAGTCTTCCAGGTAGTTGCAGTCGAATAAGGCCAGATGAAGCTCCATGATCTCCAGCAATTGCTCATCTCGCCCCGGGAGTCTCATCGGTGACTGATGGGAAGCGATTCGCGATCAGCCCGCTGATTGCTACCAAATAGGCTTTACGCGCCTTGTCTTCTCGTTTTTCGAGTTCAACCCGCACCTCTTTTGCCCGCTCAACGTGACGGTTGAGGTCGCGCAGGAGAACTGCAGCCCGCTTTAGCAGGTCGCAGTCGTCCATATCCAGGAGCTCGCTAAGGCCGATACTGGGAGTACTGAGCTGCTCCAGCTGATTGCAGGTAGCAGTGAGCTGGGCCTGCTGGGTTTTGAGGTCACTACCGCTGCTGTATTTGAGAACTTCGAGGACCTGCGCAGAGGTAATACGTCCGTAGAGCGGGTTCGATTTGGTAGCCATACTTGGCCTCAGATAACCTTGTATGAAGCATCGGCCCAGTCTCGGAAATGGAGAGCGGCTGGGCCAGCTGGGGGGCAAGCAGAACACCAGCTTACCATGCGAAGGTTCTAGCAAACCGGGCTGCAGAGCCGGCGCGAAGTCAGGTCGCAAGCTTCTTCGCGCGGCTGAGGTCCTGAACTCGTGAGGCCGAGATGCCTGCGAGTTTGGCCAACAACGAATGGGGGATAACACCCAACAGGTGGTTGTATCTCGCAGCTCTGGATACGCGCTCATAAGGCTTCACGCCCAGAAAATCACGGCGCTTTTCGATGATGCTGAAAGGCACCCCTACGATGCGGCTGATCTTGGCGATCGACATGCTGTGCAATAGGGACTCGTAACCCAGCAAAGGACCATGGAAGTCCTGCAGAGGGGCTATTTCGATGGGCTGGAGTAGAGGAGCGACTGGCCCGAACCCGAGCGACTCTCTCGCTTGCTGTACGGCATCGAGCGGAACGTCGGACACTCGAGCTATATCTTGATCACTCACGAAGCCGAAAAGGGGCTTGTAGGCTCTCAGAGGGTGTCCAAGGGGTAGGCTTTGCTGCCGCGGTTTGGGCCTAAAGACCGGCAGAATTTTTTGGGACTCCCTGTAGGCTTTCACCATGTGGGACGAGACGCCGCATCGAGCTGCAACAGAACGATCCGAGATAACCCCCAGCAAGTGCGTATATGGAGCGATAGCTTGCGCTACGGTGTAGGGCGGCAGTCCGTACGCTTCTCTACGTCGTTTGATGGCATGCCTCGAAGTGCCCACCTGCAGGGACAGATGGAGATCCTTCATAGTGCCCAGTAGGTGGTCATAGTCCCGTGGTTTACCGACCGCAGCCGGATTTACGATCCTCGGTAGGCTTGCTTCCATTCAATGCTCCAACACTTGCTAAACGCCGCCGGCGTTCCGGTAAAACTCAACTCAGTTGCGCGGCAAAAGGAACATGGTAACAGCCCTCCAACAGAGAATTCATGCCACCCTTTGGGCGGACGCAGTGATCTTTCTGACAATCCAGCACTCCACTCTAAAGGGAAATCTCAGATAGCGAGGTCGCGGATCGTGCAACCACCCAAGGCACCGAATCCGGGTTGGATCGCTCCACAACTGGTGACTTTGACAACTCGGCCTCCGCAAGGTGAATGGAGGTACGAGCTAAAGTACGACGGGTATCGCCTATTGGTCCGGATCGATGGTAACCAGGTGCAGCTTTTCACCAAGAACGGTTTTGACTGGACCGATCGTATGCCACTGCTTGCCAAAGGCCTTAAACGCCTGGCCGTGCATTCGGCCTGGCTCGATGGTGAGGTCGTGATTCAGGAGGACGACGGTCGACCTGCCTTCCAAGCCCTGCAGTCTGCGTTCGCCTCGAAGGCCACTGATGACCTGGTCTATGTGGCCTTTGACTTGCTGTACCTCAATGGTGCGGATCTTCGGGGTGAAGCCGTCGAGCTAAGGAGACAGGTGCTCGAGGCGCTTCTCGAACATTGTCCGATGGAGCGAGTGCGGTTCTCCGCAACCTTGGATGCTGACCCGATGCAATTGCTTGCCAATGCCTGCAGGATGAACCTGGAGGGCATCGTCGGGAAGCGAGACGGTAGCCGATACAGCAGCGCGCGGGACGGTGCCTGGGTGAAGCTCAAGTGTGGCAATCGGCAAGAATTCGTCATAGCCGGCTACACCCGGGCTGCAGGCGGCATTGGCTCGCTATTGCTGGGCCTGCATAACGACGAAGGACACCTGGTTTACGCAGGAAGGGTTGGTTCCGGGTTCAGCGAGCGTACCCTGCAGGCTTTGCTGGTAGCTCTCGCGCCGCTTGCCCAGGATCGCCCCCCTCTGATCGACCCGCCTCGTTTGGAGCGCGCAGGGGTTGTGTGGCTAGCCCCGCAGCAGGTGTGTGAAGTGAAGTTCGCGGAGATAACCCCGGCCGGCAAGGTCCGGCACGCAGTGTTCGTCGGTCTACGCGACGATAAGCCGGCCGACGTCATCAGCCTGGAAAGCGACAGTGAGCCGGTTTGAGTGAACGTCTTGCCATCAAATCGTGCGTGCTTAAAAAAGCCCCGGGGTAGGGGGCTCTGATGGTTATTTTTGTCGCTTGCTGATGATCTCTCGAAGATAGACCTGCCGAAATCTGCTGACCTGGTCTTTTACAGAAAGCGCAGCCTGCTCTTGCAGATATGGGGGTGAGCCCTGCAGTACGCTGTTCACGTAGCTGGTCCACTTGAGGTATGCCTCATCAGATGCTGATTTCACTGGCTCAGATGGCTCGTATGAAACATATTCCTTGTAGTAGTAGCTGCTTACAATCCGGCTCGTAGAGGCGGCGCATTGCGAGAGCTTTCTTTCAGTCTTCCTTGTGTAGTCGTCCGTGATTCTGATTTTCAAGCTGCTGCGCTGTAGGTCACAGTGGAAAAGGCTGCTGTTGATCATGTCGACCAGGTTTTCAGCAGGATTTGAGACAGCGCTTGGCTTAATACTGTCCTTTAGTTGGTCTTCATACGATAGCTTCGAGTACGCGATAGTCGTGTCTATTTGCTGTTGTGAAGCTCCCCTGGCTCTCATGTCGCTGACTGTTTTGTCTAGAGCTTCTTGGGCGATCTGCTCGTCAGATTTTGGTGTGTATGCTGACTGAGAAACGCAACCAGTGAGCAATGCCACGCTGAATGCCAAACTACTCCATGTAAATCGCATGTTGCTGTTCTTCCTTTGTGTGTGTTGGTATTTCTATGCTTTTCGGCAGCTTACGATCGATCCACTGCTTCTTTTCGTTGATGCTTCCTCTCTTCCCATTGCTTCTGCTGAATCTGCTCACCTTGTTTTTCTAACCACTCCACGAACACTGATACTTGGTCAATCGCGTATAAGAATTTCTCTGACGTAACGTTAATGCTTGGTCGGCATAACCACTGCCTCGTTTCGCCATCGTTCTCTTCTATCAACGCACTCTCTCGATCACTGACAAAAAACGGGCTTCGCATTTTTGCGAGCGCGTCATCCGAGTATCGTGGCGTGTCGAACACTAGGGAATCAGGGTGCTGGGTGCTGTTCCGTGCCAAGACAAGCTCTTCGATCAAGCTAAAGTCAAAAGGGCCTTCTTCAAAGGGAGTTGCGCCATGAGCGGCGTAAAAAGCCCTGTAGCCATTTGGCCATCCCTGATTTTTGAAAATCTGCTTCAACGACGGCCCTGGCGGCGTGCCCAGCCTTCGATGCCATTCAGTGAGGTAGAGATGCAGAGATGCTGAAACCATAGATAAGCATGCTCCGCCAAGAACTTCGATCGAGGAGTCAGCTTCCAGCCATTCTGTCAGAAAGGCAGGCTCAACATCTTCCGAATAGGGCGGTATGAAAGGAGCTTCCTCTGCATCAATCTTCCGAATGCGCTCAATGAAGGGGGCGGTTCCATTGATGTAGAGCTGCTTGATGAATGAGAGTCGTTGTTCGAGGAAAAAGCGAATGTCCATTTCTATGCCCTGGCAGGTGATTGGCCAATGCCCGCTCGGTGCAGGCATCGCGGGCAGCTCGAACATATCATGCCAAGGGTTGAGTGAAGAACGTCCTAATCTCATTTTGACATGGGAAGCCGGCACTCACTAGCATGACCCTGGCGTGGACGATCGCGGACCTGCAAGCCCGCTAAGGTAGATTAAAAATGAATTTGCTTGAACTGAGCGATTTGGCCTTTCTCAAGCATACGGACGGCACCGCTGGTTTGCGGGCGTAGGTATTTTAGATCTTTCACATCGATCTTGAGCTTGCGGGCAGCCTCATCCCAATCTGCAGTGGCCAGGTTCAAAAGCAGCAAGGTGCCGGCATTCTTGATGAAGTCAGAGCTGAAATGTGCCGGGGACTGACCAGCCAAAAGAATCGACAACCCAAACTTCCGCATTTCAGTGACGATGATGTTAATTGGATTACTGACATCCTCATCGTTAAACTTCTTGGATTCATCCAGCACAACAAGTCGCCGCAGCTTTCCGCCAGACTCACCTCGTTGCATCATCTCGCGGATGATTGACCGGAGGCGGAAGCGCACGAACATTTTTAATTCGTCCTCAGACTGAGCCAAGGGTTTCAAATTGTAGCGCCGCACCCTTGCATTGCCAAACGGGGGAGGGTTTGGGTTGAAAACGCCAGTAGCGTGAAGATTCTCAAGTCGAGTGATCACACTCAATACAACATCTTTACTGTGGTACTTGATGACATCCTCGAACTCATGGCCAGTCTCAATATTATTAAGGAAGGTCATATGCGCCTCGGCTGCCTTCTCTTTCGCCGTGTTGAGCCGTTTCTGCTGTGCCTCCATTTCCGAGTCGTCGCCTCGCGCATTTGCCTTTGCGAGTTCAGTACGCCGTTTATTCACCGCCGACATGCAGCGGCAATATTCCTCAAAACAGCTCAAGGCTTTTTTTCCATCGCCACTGTCGTCCACACCCATCCATAGTGAACGGAGCTTACGCTTCGCAAGCCGGATCACATCAGGTAGCGTTGGGTAAACACCACGGAGCTCATTCCACTGCTTTGTCTGAATTATGTGGCGAATTTCTTCTTCGGTCGCTTCACGCCGTACCCAGGTTCGAGGATCACCAGGCAGTATGCCGCGGGCGGTGTACGCATCTGTTAGCAAATGCCGAAGCACACCTTCCTGATTACCCCCAAGCTTTCTTGAGGTCGAATTGATCGACTCGATGACGTCATTCACAGCGCGGCGAACACCGCCATAATGCGGATCAGTGTTTAGAATGAGCGGGTTGAACCCGTAGCGTGATGACTCACTAAACATGACGGTCTCTGCGCCAGGGATCTCGATATCACCGTGATAGTCAAAGATGTCGATTTCGACCTCTTCATTCATGTTGGTTACAAACTCGCGAATCCAATGCGTTTTACCAGCACCTGAAGTCCCGGCCACACCAACATGGTGATTAGAAACTCGATCCTCTGACCAAACAACAGGTAACTCAATGTTATCTTTTTTGAGTTTCCAGTAGTCGTTCCCCAATCTGATAGCTGTGGACATAAAAACTCCTTAGTCGTCGAAGGCTTCTTCGGGTATCTCTAGATCATCCCCTTCATCACCCAGCAACTCCTCGAATTCGTCTTCATCACGAATCTGGTGGTAATAGCCGGAGAGACCTTTTGCCTCTGCAGCGTGTACAGCTTTTCGAGCAGCTTGGAACAACACAATGCCGCGTTGTTCTGGGGTCACTTCAAACCGGGTAATACTGTCCATGTGAGCTGCCGTTGCCACAACTTCTTCGAGAACCGGATCATCCAGCTTTGGATAGTAGGCGGATTCGACTCTGCGCAACTGGGCAGTTACGTAATCGACTGAATGGTGATCGGTTGTGCTGATCTTTTCGGCGCTATGCGGGAGCCGCGAATATTCTGGTCGCTCAATTTGAAGGAACCGGTTGATACGTGCCGAAAGTTTGCTAGTTTTTTTGTGCTCATCCGGGATGTAGAAGCTGGAGCTCGGAACAACGCTATCTTTGAAGATGACCATGCCTTCGCCGGCTTGGAGCTTTTTCAAGTCAGGCAGCTCGATCTTGTTACGTTTCTCAATATTGGCTCCCGCTTGAGCGCGGAAAGAGGACTGCATGGCACCGGAGCTTTCATCGTAGCCACCCAAGACACTGTAATACCCTTCACCGCCAGCCTTGCGGATGAAGTCGTAGGTGTCCTCAGGGTCTTCCAATGCGAGCACCCACTTAACCTTGGTATTGGCCAGCATCGAAGCAGCTTCGTCAGCTGCCTCGCCACGTTTCAGACCTTGCATGTCTTGAACTGCAGCAACCATCATGAAGCCCAGACTACGAGCCTGTGCGAACATGACAGCGATCCCTGCAGCAAAGTAGTAAGCCAGCTCATCACTGATGATGAGGTAGGGGTTGGGCGCATTGGTCGCTTTTGTGTCGAGCACCTGCTCTTTCGTCCCCTCCAGTTTGTAGCCGAGGTTTTGAGCCATCATCAACCGAATGGACGAGATGTAGAGCTTGCCCAGCGATGCCGCTTCGGAGGCTGATTTCTCCAGGCTCGGGATCATCACCACAAGCAGCCTATCGTTAAGCAATACATCCATCATGTCGATTTCCGGATACTTGTCGCTGAACACGTGCGAGTAGGTATCCATCATCATCGAGAAAATGCGAGAGAATTGACCAGTCAAATAGCCATGCTGGTTAAATACCTCCGCGTCCCATTTAGAGGGATCGTCCACCAAGTCGGGGTTGAAGCCCGGCAGGCCGGTCTCAAAGTACGCTTTGATAGGCAGGTAGGCAGTCTCGGGAATCAGACCCTGCTGGCCTTCTTTGTATAGCTCGACCAGATTCTTCAGCGCGAGATAATGCCGGAAGGTAGCAACGGAAATTTCAATCTCGCCCCTGGCGCGTTTGTAGCAGAGCGTCCTGATCACTGCGTCGACCATGTTGATCGCTTTTTCTTGCCACTTCGCACCATCGCCACTGGCCGCAGGCAGCAGCGACGCCAAGAGCTGCAGCAAAAAGTCGGCAGCACCGTCACCAAAGGGATTCAGCGAGTTCGACTGCGCTCTAAAGTCCGAGGTCCACTCTTTTCCATTCTCGCGGGCCACCATGCTATCGAATGGGTCCATACCCCCGGTCAAATAGTTGAGGATCAAGAAGTCATCTTCACGGCCTAGGCGCCTGGCAAGAGACCACAGGCAAAATGCTAGGTTGGAGTCAGCTTTGCCGTCTGCGTAGCAAGCTCCCGATCCCCAGCAAAGTGCGTTGAAGAACAGCGCCATGAGCGTTTCACTTTTTCCACTGCCGGTGGTTCCAGGAATCCACATATGCGTACGGCAGTCGGAGTTGTTGAGCCAAAGTTCTCGACCTTCGTCCTCACTCCTTGCAATGCCCTCGGCGTTTGGCGTACGCAAATACCCCAGATACATGATGCCACCAGCAGCAAGGAGCTTGCGAAACGTTCGAGAGCTTTTAAATAAGCCCCACAAGGTTTTTTGTTCGACCAGTTCTTCGTAATAATCAGTTCGATCTTTACCACCGATGTCTTTTGGCATCCGCAATGGCATTCGAAAACGCTGATCATTGAAGGACATAACCATCATGCACATGATCAGTATCCAAACAGGCCACGCGGCAGGTTGATAGACCATCAACCCAATAAGTGCGAGCATCGCCAGCTTGAAGTTATTTGGCCGATGAAGCGAGACCATGAATCGGGTCCAAGCTGACCGGGTGTCTCTGGACAAGCGTCCAGCTTGGATCTCGTGTTGAGAATCGATAGCCATTAATCGTCTCCTACGCGCTCAAGGAAATGCCGATAGCGCGCTCAAATTGCAAGCTAAGCGCTTTTTTGAAGAGAGCCGCATCGCGAATACGGGCTATGACAGCCCGACCGCGTTCCGCTGCTTTAACCTGGGATTCGGGGATCTCGATATCCAGACGGTGCTTAACAAAATCGGTCAGGAAACGGCTGAGCGGTTGCGCTTGATTCAGCATTTCTATCCAATATTCGAGACCGTTTTCTCGCAGGATACTGTCCGGGTCGGTACCTTCTGGAAGAAACAAGAATTGCGCATTTTTCCCGTCGCACATTTCTTCCAATACAACTGCAGAGGATCTCAAAGCCGCTTTTCGTCCCGCTTTATCGCCATCGAAGGCGAATGTAACGGTATCTGCATTTTGAAAGAGCCTACGCATTTGCACATTGGTAAGGGACGTTCCCATGGGAGCAACTGCCCGCGAATCACCAGCCTGGTGGAGGCTTAACACATCGAAAAAGCCTTCGACCACCACTGCATGTCTGTCAGCCCGGATGAATTGGCGGGCGACGTTGAAGGCATACAGCTCCTCGCCTTTATGAAAAAGTTTCGTCTCTGGCGAGTTAATGTATTTAGGCGTTCGGTCAGGGCTCTCAATAACAGATCGGCCTGCAAAGCCAACTAGGGCCCCGCCGTGGTCGTGAATCGGGATCATTATCCGACTTCGGAATCTGTCAAATAAACGGCCATCCTCGGCTTCACATACCAGACCACAATCAATCAGGATCTGCCGGTCGTGGCGCTTCAGCAGGAGGTCTGCAATACCAGTACCTACGGTGCCTAAACCGTACTTACCGATCGTGTCGGAGCTCAACCTTCGCTGTTGAGTCAGGTAGCCATATGACTTTGCATTCCTCTGGATGCCGCCTACATAGAGGGCTTGGGCGTCCTTGAGGGCGCGGTACATGGCTGCCAACTCCGCATTCCGCGCTTGATCAGCAGCTGTATCCAGGCTGGGCTCCGGGAGTTGGATGCCCGAAAATTCGGCAACCGCTGCAACGGCATCAGGGAAGGGCAGGTGGTGATGGTCCATCATCCACGTGATAGCGTCACCCTTCGCGCCACATCCATAGCAGCGGTAGAAATTACGCTCTGGGGAAACACTAAACGACGGCGTTTTTTCCTTGTGGAAGGGGCAGCAAGCGCTAAAGCTTTTGCCCGATTTCTTCAGTGTAATGTCACGCGATATCAACCCCACCAAATCCGCTGCTTGGCGGACTCGATCGAGAAACTCGTCACTGTATCTAACGTACTTCCCCATGAGCGATCCCTACTGAGCTTGCGTCTGTTCCAGCCACTGGGCAATGGCTGCCGCTTGGTTGGGAAGGGCGAGCGGCGTCTGCGCGCCCTGCTGGTTGATCACCGTTGGGGTGCCCAGGAACTGCAGTTTTCTGAAGACTTGGTCATTGGCCCGAACATGGGTAAGGCCTTCCTCGCATACAGGCCCATCGATCGGCCGCCCCTTGGCGATGGCTTTCCACATCGAGGCGCGCTGCTCGATCGGGGCGCAAAGCATCTGTGCGATAGGCTTGGCTGAGCCTTCACCTCCGATCACCGATACAGGGAAGATCTCAACGGTATGATCCGCGGCGAGCTGCTCGAGCTCAGGCTCGAATTTCTGGCAGTGAGGGCAAGAAGGATCAGAGAAGACGTAGACAGTCCCTTTAGCCCCTTCGGATAGCTTCACTGAATACTTGCCGGTAGCCACCCCGGCCTTGATCGCCTCGCGGACAATTTTCGGGTCTGTTGGTTTGGGAAGGCCGGGGATGTTAGAGAGGTCTGGGGCAGGCTGTTGGAATGTCTGTGGGTTCTGTGGGGCAAATGCCGGGGTAGGGGCCTGTGGTGCCTGGAGACCGCTTCCCGACCCATACTGCGCCTCGGTAGGCGCCTGCAGCCCGGTCAGTTTTGCCGCAAACATGTTCAAGCCGAGGGCAAAAATGATTGCGAAAGCGGGGATAACTCCCCACTTTACGATCCCTTTGGCCCGGGAGGTCCAGCGCCGGCGCAACCCATGCGAAACAATAGCGCTCTGGAGTGCTTCAAAGGCGTCAGTAGCCAGTTGTTCGGTGCCAAAGGACTCGAGAACGACCTGCTCCAGCTTCCCACCAAATGCGCTGGTCACGAGGATCTGCTTACCCTCACGCTTCAGAGACAGCCCGCGCTCCAAGGGCAACAACGATACACTCCGTTCTTCACCAGTCGAGCCGAAGTGAATGTGAAGGGTGTTGTCGTAATGACGAATCTTGTCTCGGTTTTTCATTAAATATCTCCAGTATTGAGATCGACGAGACCAAGCTTGGCCAAATACTTTTCAACCCCGTCGATTGCATCTTCGATAAATGGCTCGGTCAACCTATAACCCGTGTCATCGGCGTAACTTTCCCAGTGGGTCTGCGTGTAAACTGCTCCCGCTTCCATAAGCGGAGCTTTACGCTTACCTAAGTTCAGCGCGTAGAACAAAGGGCGGTCCATCCCTTTCAACCAACGAAACTGAGACGATGGCAGTTTTCCCAAGTTACTAGCTTGCTGGTGCATGGCATAAAGCATTGTTCTGGGGTAGGGGTGTTTATTAAGCCAGGTTTGAGCTTCCGGGTGCGCGGCATACTTCTTGAACGTATCGTCAGCCAAGCTCAAATCGGGATAGCCCTTTTTTCCCTCAAAGGTGTTGTGGTGGCATGAACGATTCAGAGCGTCCAGCAGCTCCTGGGCCTTCTTCATATCGCGCCCATCCGATAACAGCCTGGCGCCGAACACTGCAAACAGGGCTCGCTCGGTAGGACTCAGCTCATTCAGGCTTTTGATCCGGCTACCCAAGTCTTTTACCAGCAGCTCCCGGCAGCGCTCCCGGTCGAGCCGTCGGTTGACGATGAGGCCATGCTGCAGAGCCCATTCTTCGGGATGGATCGCGCTGCGGTGCTCCTCAGGATCTTCATTCAAAAGCAGCGTGTGCGGATCGCCGTAATACAAGGATGGGATGATTGCGGGTGAATGGTTAGACATCACCCATGGCAGCGTTTCTACTGTGATAACTCGGCGGGTTTTGTTAGCCGCGTGCCGATGCGCCGCACGGAACCCACGTAGCGCTAATATGACGGGGATGAAAATGAAAAAGTACCCTGAAATATTGAGCAGACGCAGCAAGTCAGCAAACTTTACTTGCGAGGGGTTCATCGCAAGCTGGGCCGCTTCGTATCGCCACAGTCGAATTTGATCTGGCATAAATGACCAATCAAATACACCAAGTTGATGCCAAGCCCACTTCAACCCCCAGTAGCTGATCGTGCCGTGCCAGCGCGACCAGCACATCCAGCCAAACACAACAGGAAGTGCTATCATCACCAACCACACAACTCCCATACCATCAGACTCACCCTGGTTATGGCGCGCCATATTCCCTCCTAGAATCTCAATGAGTTGTTATATACGCGCTGTATATAGGGATATTTGAATTTCGGTGTTCTTGAGTGGTAGTGCCCAACACCGTCCCAAAAACTCCCACCGGCATGATTAATTTCGTACCGCAGGATGTAAGCGCCGGCCCTTGCCGCCCAGCAGAAATCGCTCGTGATGAGCTCGGGCGGGACGCCGAACTCGCTTTGCAGGCGGTTTGCCCAAACCGTGTTGATCTGGAAGGGCCCGTGATCGACCGTCCCGTTCTTGTTCACGCTCTTCAACGGTTCACCGCTGCCGCTCTCGGTAAGCCATACAGCGATTAGGCCACGCAATGGCAGGCTGTAATCCCGAGCAGCTTGCACCATGCAGGCAGGTACCAGGTCTTGGGCGACATCAGGCGGTGGAGCGGGAATTGGAACCATTAGGCAATCCTTCCGTAATAACCCGTGATGGTTTATGCTTTTCCGTATGGTAGCTATTCTACGGAATCAAGGCAAGGCAAACCACACCGGTCGCTGGGTAGGTCCAGACGGCTCCAGACTCAAGGGTAAGGAGGGTTGATGGAAAAAATTCTTTGGATCGCTGAGAAAGAATCCCAGCTATCCCAGGGTGTATTCCCTGTGCTCAATGGACATACTTCTGATCGTGGGGCAGGCTGGACGAAACACGGTAACGACTGGTGCGTATGGCTGGATGGACATGCCTTCCAACAAGCGACGCCTGATGACTATTTGCCGGACGATCTGCCTACAACCGGCAAGGGTCGGAAAATTTGGCGGATGGAAGATCTGCCAATTATTCCACCAGAACAGCAATGGAAAATTCTGCCTGATCCTCGCAAACGGCCCCGGCTCAGCAAGCTGAAAGAGCTTCTGGCCTGGTGTGACGTTGTGTACCACCTTGGCGATCCGGACAGCGAGGGACAAAGCCTGGTCGACGAGGCGCTGGAGTACTACTGCTGCCGCAAGCCTGTTAAACGGGTGTTGATCAACGACTACAACCCCAGCAAGGTCCGCGAAGCACTCGCGAATATGCGTGACAACTCTGATCCGCTGTTCAGAGGATGGCGGTTGTGGGGGCTTGCTCGGAGCCGTTATGACTGGCTTTTGGGCATGAACGGTACACGGGCGATGACCCTTCGAGGGCGCGACATGGGCCACCAAGGATTGCTGCCCGTTGGTAGCGTGCAGAGCCCTTTGCTGTACGTCGTCCGCGAGCGGGACCGAGCGATCGAGTCTTTCAAACCTGTCCCTTATCAAGACATCAGTGCCGTTTTCACAGCCGAAGCGGGGATGTCAATCCGCGGCCGCTGGATGCCACAGGATGACCAGGCTGGCCTGGATGAATCCGGTCGCCTGGTCGACGAAGGGGTTGCGAAATCCCTCCTTGCACGCCTGCAGGATGGCGTGCCCGGGGAAGCCTCAGTCATCGAGCACTCGGTCACCGACAAGAAGAAGAAGCCCCCACTTCCCTTGTCCATGAACGAGCTTCAAATGGAAGGTTTCAGCCGCTTCGGTTATACCGGTGACGAGGTGATGGAGGCCGCGCAGAAGCTCTACGACACCTACAAGGTCATGACATATCCTCGTACCGATGTGCGCTTCCTTTCTGAAGCCCATCATGCCGAGGCGCCCGGTGTGATCGCAGGCATTATCCAACTGCGGCCAGATCTGCAGGCCATTGCTCGTGAGCTGGACCCACAGCGCAAATCAGCAGCCTTCAATGATGCGAAAATGCGTACTCCCACGGGTGAACCCACCCCGCATCACGGCATCATCCCTTCAACCCCGGAAAATCCAGTCGATGTGGCTGACTGGTCGGAACCTGAGCGGAACGTGTACGACATGGTGGTCCGGGCGTATCTTGCCCAGTTTGCTGCCGATTACCGGTATCGGTCGATGGTGTTGCGCATTCGTGTTCAGGTTGGTGAGGTTTTCGGCGCAACTGGTGTCTGCCCAACCGAGCAAGGTTGGAAAGCTGTTTACAAAGAGCCTCCACCGCTGGATGGTGCGCCCGGCGAAGATGAAGGGCCCGAGGGTGAACTGCCTGATGTGCAGATCGGCGATTTGCTCCAGTGGTTGGAGGTGAACGCCACAGGCAAGGTAACTACTCCGCCACCGCGCTTCGACGACAACATGCTCCTCGATGCAATGAAAAATCTGCATCGGTACGTGGACGATGTGGAGTTGAAAAAGCGGCTCAAAGAGGGTGAGGGGATAGGCACTACAGCCACCCGTGCAGGCATCATCGCCGACATGAAGCGACGTAGTCTGTTTGTGCCGGCGGGGGGAAAGGGCAAGAAACTCATGACCAGCCCTGAAGCCAGGAGTTTGATTGACGCTCTGCCCATGCGAGTTAAAGACCCCGCGCAAGCCGGTGCTTTCAAGCGTTCGCTGGATAAAGTCGCAGATGGAGCGATGAGCCTGAGCGACTTCATGCGCTACGCCGAGGAATTCGTTCGTGACGTTGTAGCCACTGCCAAGGACGCCTCTATCATGCCCCTCCCGCCCGCAGCCGGCGAAGGCGCTCCCTGTCCTAACTGCAAAAGCGCTTTGCAAAACCGGGGCAAACGAACCGTATGTTCCAACTGCGAGTTCGTACTTTGGCACGAGGTATCAGGAAAAACTCTCACTCCAGGCCAGATCGAACTGCTGTTGGTGAAGGGTGAAACACCTGTCATCAAGGGCTTCGTGAGTCGTCAAAAACAGTCCAAGTTTTCCGCGAAGCTGAAGCTGGACACCTGCACAGGGAAAACGACGTTTGTGTTCGACTCAGCGCCCAGCGCCCCGGAGCGTCCAGTTCCACCGGCGCCGGCGATGTCTTCAAGCAAGCTTGAGTGCCCACGCTGCTCAGGTGAGATTTCAGCGGTACCAGGTCACTTTGAATGCAAAGCGTGCCAGTTCAAAGTCGGTGCAGTGATCGCCAGTCGGCCGCTGAGTGCTTTGGAAGCGGATGCGCTGTTCACGAGCGGGAAGACGGAGAAGCTCTCTGGATTTCTCAACCGTGAAAAGCGCCCATTCACCGCATACCTCAAACTCAACCGGGATAGCTGGAAAGTCGAATTCGACTTCGGCAAGAAGGTGGGCTGAATGATCACCGATTTCCTTAACGAACATGACCGGCAGCTGCTGGCCCACGAAAAGGGTTTCCAGGATCTGGTGCTGCAGCACATGCGAGCGCTACCTGCGCTGGAGTGGATGAGGTTCAGAACCATCGCCCGGGACAATAGCGCTTGGGGAGATGCCGCCGCGCGAAGCCTCTACAAACACGAGGAGGTGCTGCACGCATCAATCAACCTGCCAACGTTGGGTTTGGGCGACTTGCCCAAATCCTATGCCGCCGGAGCCAGCGTCATAGGCCAGCTCGGGGGACAACCCGTGCTCTATTTTGAGGGCACTGGCTATTACGCATGGGCCTTGGCTCCCGAAACATCGTCAATCCTCGAGGCTTCAATCACTTATCCAGCCTACCCGCCAGGGTGGGCTGAAGGAGATCGTTCATGATTCGCCGCACATTGCCGATCCTGCTGCTGATCCTATTGGCTGGCTGCAACCAGGAGTCAGGGGCATCAAAAGAGCCTGGCGAACACAGGGAAGTTATCCAAGGGATGCACACCCAATTTATTAAAGTCACCGAGGGTCAGAATCAATGGTATGAGATGGCCATTTCGGTAGACGACAGCAACACGTTCCGCATGCCAGTGTTCTTTGCTGAGGACGGAAAATTGGTTCGCGTCGATGACAAGCAAGCTCGCAAGCTGTTTGATCGGTGGCTCAAAGATCGAGCCAAAGGGATAGCAGCGTTCAGTTCAGTAGACGAGCAGGTTGGCTTCAAAGGGCCATTCCTGGCACTCGACGTTAAACGGTAGGGAATCAAATGTTTAACGAGACTGAAATGAAGGTCGTCCCGGCCTACTTCGCCAAAAATCCTGCAGGAATGTCGGTGCCATTTATCGTCTCCCTGATGCTGGTGGATGCGGATCACAAACCTGCTTTGCCGCCGTCGGTTGAGACCTCCATCGATCGCACGGCAGGTATCACAGGCGCGGAGGGGGCGGCATTGGCGAACGTCTATGACACCGATGATTTACGTGCCTTGGCGGTCAACAGCATCAACCGAGCCCATGGCCTTAAAGAGTTGGCCATCGTGCTGTTCCGCTGCCAAAGCGCGCCTACTGCGGAACAACTGATGACCGTGTTGAATGACTGCTTCGAGCTGTCCTTGGTCAAAGACAGCGCCGCAAGGGGACACGATGAATAATCGAATCATGCGGTTATTTGTAGCTGCTTTGAGTGTCGTAGTGGGCCTGGCCATGGCGATCAACTCTCGACTCAATGAACCCAGTCCCACAGCCGAATGGCTTCAGTCTGCGTTATTTTTGATACTTGGCCTCGCCTTGATCACCAAGGCCTTCACACCAAAAAAGAAGGACAATGCCATGCCGGAACAGTGGACGGATCACCAGCTTGCGGCCTTTGAAGCCGCGATGGAAACCATTGGCAACATGATCGCCCTCAAAGCTCGCGACATCCACAACGAGCGCAGCAAGGACGATCCGAACCAGGCGCTGATTGATCAGCTGAGGGCCGAGCAAGCTGAGCTCGTAGTCGAGCGCTCCCGGCTTCGCATTGACGACAATGTGGCGGTAGCGCACGCAATAGAGCGCTACGGGCCGATTGTCAAAGCTTCGGTTTGAAGGGGATACCTCATGGCATCTCCCGATCACGTTGGCCTTACCGTTGCTCAGGCCCAGGCGATAGTGGATCGATTCATGGCCGAATATCGTGGTCACATAGGTGTGACTGCTATTATCAAGGCCACGCAGGAGGAAATTTATGGACCCGACGCCGCAAGAGAAAAAATCGGATACCGAATTGACGCAGCCTACCACCCAGCAAGAGCCATCTTTACCCTTGCCGCTTCCAATATGGGTGATGAAGGGGCCGTCCGACGAGCGCTGCGCCACGAGCTCCTCGGGCATTATGGGCTCAACACCTTCAATCCCGAAGAAAAGCGGGAATTCCTGGATCGCGTTCTTGAAACGCGCGGCGAACCTTCACTAGCCCATATTTGGGCGTACGTGGATCAGCACTACGCCAAACTCCCCGGCATCCATCGTGCAGAAGAGGTCTTCGCGTTTGTCGCGGAGGAGGAGCGTTCATTCCTCGGAAAAGCATGGGACCGCACCCGCAATGCCCTACAAGGCATGTTGAAGGCCGTCGGACTTTCAGACGGTAGGCTTACTATCAGCGAGCTGCGCATTGAAGCTCAGGCAATCGCTGCTGGTATCAAGGAAGGACACCGACAGCAAATGACGTTTCCCAAGGACGACCAGTCGCAATTCCGACTGTCCCCCGAAGACCACGATGCCATTTTTGACGACATCGCCCTCCTGGCGCTCTCCACTACCAAACCTGTCAACCATCCAACCGCCGTTCTTCTCGGGGGACAACCTGGTGCAGGCAAGGCCGGACTCAGCAGCAAAGCACTGGATGAGTTCGGTGGTAACACCATCAAGGTTGATGCTGATGAGCTGCGCAAGCACCATCCGCAATACCTGCAGCTGATGCGGCAGAACGATCGATTGGCCGCCGATCGTACTCATCCGGACGCCGGCGCATGGTCGGTAAAGCTCACCAATTTGGCGATCAAGAATCGGCGGAATCTCTTGATCGACGGGACCATGCGGGATCCCGATAGTCTCGCCAGGCTGTGCTCTCGCCTTCACACCGCTGGCTATCGGGTCGAAGCCCGTGTATTGGCAGTAGATCCCCTCGTCAGCCGCATGAGCATTCATATGCGCTACGAGCTGCAGCGAGAAGCCAACGGATTTGGTCGTTGGTCGAATCGAGATAAGCATGATCAGGCCTACGCAGGCCTGCCTGTAACCGTCGAACGGCTAGAATCAGATAACCTAGTCGATACGCTGCAGGTGTTTAGCCGCAACGGTACCGAGTTGTATGCGCGTCGCCTCTCTGAGGTGGATTGCACTCCAGCAGCTGGCCGACTGCGCATCACTCAAGAACGCGAGCGCGTCTGGACTCCCGAGGAGATTCGCGGTTTCAGTTACAACCTGGAAGTGATCGAGGGAAAGATGCTTGTACGGCGAGCTGCCCCGAGCGAGCATGCTGAGCTGGATGGCATCCGATCGGAGTACCGTCACAAGTACCCGACCGATCTTAGCCAGGGAGATTTCCTGAAAAGGCCGAAGCCGGGCTACTAACAGTACCTTTTAAAAACAGTGAGTTAGAAACGCACATTGTCGTGTCTTCAGTAGTTTGTATAATGACTATTATACAAACTGGAATAGGAGGCGACGGCAATGCCTAGAAAACGGCGGCAGACCCCAGAGAATCAGGGGCAGATGACATTCGATTTCGCTTTTCAAGAGACGGTAAATACCATCGAGGACCTGCAAGCCGGCCTCGATTCCGACGAAGACCAAGGAGACCGCCATTATGATCACCAACCAAACACAGCCCCTGGAAATCTCCGCACGAGTCCTGAGCCAACAGACACTCGCATCGATCCGCCAGTCGCCGTCGTTCAGTCTCCAAGGCTGGAAGATTCTGGATCGCTGGGCGCTGAACAGCCCGGAACGCCTCAAGGCGATGGAGCTTCAGGGCGAGCTGCAACTGCTCAGCCGGCTATTGGAGCAGCAAGCCCTGGAATTGACGGCCATCAACAGCCTGCCAGCGGACAGCAAGCAGGGTCTGACCGAGCACGAGATCTTGCAAATGTTGGAGATCAAAACGGACCTGTAGCCCCCTCTGACTATGCGATTACCGGTGCTGATTCACTGGGCTCTGGCGGTCCAAAATCGAAATTCCGCGATAACGTCGCTGCCATTCAACTGCTGCAGGTGCTGCACAAGGAAGGCCGTGGCGCCACCCCAGACGAACAATCCACGCTGGTCAGATATGTAGGATGGGGTGGACTGCCGCAGGCTTTCGATCATCGAAATGATGCTTGGCGTGCCGAGTACCAGGAACTGGCCTCACTGCTCAGCCAAGATGAGTACGAGAGGGCCAGGCGCTCCACCCAGGACGCGCACTACACCTCAACCACCGTAATCGACGGCATTTACGAGGGTCTGGAGCGACTAGGGTTCAAAGGTGGCAAGGTTCTGGAACCAGCTGCCGGCATTGGCAATTTCATCGGCCTGATGCCGACAGAAATGCGGAGCAACAGTCGCATCACCGCCATCGAGCTTGACCCTCTGACAGCGCAGATCGGCGCTCATCTTTATCCATCATCCACCTTCATCAATCGCGGTCTGCAGGATGTGGCTATCCCAAGCGCATACTTCGATGCCTGCGTGGCGAACCCGCCCTTCGGTTCGCAATCGTTGTATGACCCGCATCACCGCGAATTGGCTGGTTTCTCGATCCACAACTACTTCCTGGCTAAATCGCTCAATACGCTCAAACCTGGTGGTGTGATGGGAGCCGTGGTCAGTCGGTATTTCCTCGATGCCGCCAATAGCAAGGCGCGTGAACATATCGCAGATACGGCCCACTTCCTGGGCGCTATTCGTCTACCCAACACGGCGTTCAAAGAGAATGCCCTGACCGAAGTAACGACGGATATCGTGTTCTTCCAGAAGGCACTCCCCGGAGACCAACCGGAGCGCCGCTGGGTAGATGTCGGTGAAATACGAGATCGCGAATCGGGTGAGCCAATCACGATCAACCAGTATTTCATCGACAATCCCGAGCAGATGGCCGGCCGGATGGCCCTCACCGGGA
Source organism: Pseudomonas sp. NBRC 111131 (assembly GCF_001320525.1). Taxonomy (NCBI): domain Bacteria; kingdom Pseudomonadati; phylum Pseudomonadota; class Gammaproteobacteria; order Pseudomonadales; family Pseudomonadaceae; genus Pseudomonas; species Pseudomonas sp. NBRC 111131. Next base: position 45,613 of record NZ_BCBH01000040.1, read on the forward strand.
AGATGCGCCGCGATGCCGCTGATTTGATGGCGGAGCCAGGCCAGGACCTGAGCGCGGCGATCAGCGCCCGACTTCAAGCGTTGCCTGCAGGTGTTATCCGCACCTTCACAGGCGAGCCTCTTGATCATGAAACTGATGGCCAATTAGGTAAACCCGAGGTCGACCTGCCAGCGAATACCAAAGTGGGTTCCTACTTTGTGACCGCTGACGACCATTTGGCCCGTCGCTTGCCAGATCAGCTTGCAGCCCACGACTACCAGTTCATTACCCCGAAAACCGAGCGGGCAGGCCAACGAATTCGCGGCATGATTGAGGTACGTGACGCTCTGCGCGCGTTGATGAATGCTGAGC
>NZ_BCBH01000041.1:0-39834 GCF_001320525.1 Pseudomonas sp. NBRC 111131
AGCGTTTAGGCGCGCTGGATCAGAAATCCTTGCACAGGCGCAAGGCGTCGTAGATCGCCGCATGCACGTTGCGCTGGGCCACGCAGTCGCCGATGCGGTACAGCAGGTAGCCCTCGCCCGGCTGGCTGAGGATCGGCTGCGGCTTGATGGCAAACAGCGCCTCCACGTCGATCTGGCCTTTGTTGCGCGAGCCTTCCTTGAGCGAGTAATACAACTGCTCGTCAGGCCGTACACCGTTCTCGATCACTACCTGGTCGACCACCCGTTCTTCCTTGGCACCGGTGTACTCGTTCTCGAGCACCGCCACCATCTTGTCGCCTTCGCGGTAGACCTTTTCCAGCATCATGTCGCCGGTCATGATCACTTCTTTGGGGTACATGCTGCGGTAGTAGGTCGGGAAGGTCGTACCGCCCATGGCCACCCCGGGCTTGATGTCGCCGGTGACGATCTCGACCTGGCTGCCCTTGTCGGCGAGGAAGTCTGCCGCCGACATGCCAGTGAACTCGCAGATGGTGTCGTACACCAGCACGTTCTTGCCCGGCGCAACCTTGCCGTCGAGTACGTCCCAACTGCTGACCACCAACCCTTCAGCGGCGCCCCAGTGTTCGTTCTGCTCGACGAACGGATGGCCGCCCACCGCCAGCACGATGATGTCCGGGCGCAGGTCCTGGATGGTGTCCACGTCGGCCGCAGTACCCAGGCGCACGTCGACCTTCAACCGCGCAAGTTCCAGCTGATACCAGCGGGTGATACCGGCGATCTGGTCACGCTGCGGCGCCTTGGCGGCAATGGTGATCTGCCCGCCGATCTGGTCTTTCTTCTCGAACAGGGTGACCTCGTGGCCACGCTCGGCCGCCACGCGAGCAGCTTCCATACCGGCTGGGCCAGCACCCACCACGACCACTTTACGCTTGGCACCGGTGGTCTTTTCGATGATGTGCGGCACGCCCATGTATTCACGGGAGGTCGCGGCGTTCTGGATGCACAGTACATCCAGGCCCTGGTACTGGCGGTCGATGCAGTAGTTGGCACCCACGCACTGCTTGATCTGGTCGATCTGGCCCATCTTGATCTTGGCGATCAGGTGCGGGTCGGCCATGTGCGCGCGGGTCATGCCGACCATGTCCACATAGCCGCCTTCAAGGATGCGCGTAGCCTGGTTCGGGTCCTTGATGTTCTGCGCATGCAGCACCGGCACCTTCACCACTTCCTTGATGCCGGCTGCCAGGTGCAGGAATGGCTCCGGCGGGTAACTCATGTTGGGGATGACGTTGGCCAGGGTGTTGTGGGTATCGCAACCGGAGCCGACCACGCCAATGAAATCGATCATGCCGGTGGCATCGTAGTAGGCGGCGATCTGTTTCATGTCCTCGTGGCTCAGGCCATCGGGGTGGAACTCATCACCACAGATACGCATGCCCACACAGAAGTCGTCACCCACTTCGGCACGCACGGCCTTGAGCACTTCCAGGCCGAACTTCATGCGGCCTTCGAAGGTGCCGCCCCATTCGTCGGTACGCTTGTTGACGCGCGGGCTCCAGAACTGGTCGATCATGTGCTGGTGCACGGCCGACAGCTCGACGCCGTCCAGGCCGCCTTCCTTGGCCCGCCGCGCGGCCTGCGCGTAGTTGCCGATCACACGCCAGATTTCCTCTACCTCGATGGTCTTGCAGGTGGCGCGGTGTACCGGTTCGCGGATACCCGACGGCGACATCAGGGTCGGCCAGTTGAAGCCGTCCCAACGCGAGCGACGGCCCATGTGGGTAATCTGGATCATGATCTTGGCGCCATGCTTGTGCATGGCGTCGGCCAGGTTCTGGAAGTACGGGATGATACGGTCGGTCGACAGGTTGACCGATGCCCACCATTCCTGCGGGCTGTCGATGGCCACCACCGACGAGCCACCGCAGATCGCCAGGCCGATACCGCCCTTGGCCTTCTCCTCGTAGTACTTCACGTAGCGGTCGGTCGTCATGCCGCCGTCAGTGGCGTAAACCTCGGCGTGCGCGGTGCTGAGCACGCGGTTGCGGACGGTCAGTTTGCCGATCTGGATCGGCTGGAACATTGCTTCGAATGCCATGACGCTCTCTCCGGCTTACAACGGCTTGACGACGAACAGGCCATCTTCGTGGCCTTCTTCCGACCCGCCGTAGACCTGCTCGGCCACGGTGCGGATCGAGCTGCCGCGGGCAGCGAGAATCTGGTCCATTGCGCCGGCGAACCAGCCGGTGAACATGTAGTCGACCTTGCGGCCGACCTTGCCGTACACGTACACGAACGCCGAGTGCTTGAGCTTGACGCTGCAGGTGCCTTTATCCAGGTCGATGTCCTGAATTTCGAACAGGCCCCAGCCACGCTGGGACAGGCGTTTCATGTAATGCTCGAACACCGCCACGCCTTCCAGGCCATGGCATTCGGCTTCTTTTTCACACCAGTGCCAGGCGGATTTGTAGCCGGCCTTGTAGAGGATCTCGGCGTAGGCGTCGGCGCCCAGCACTTCCTCGATGCCGATGTGGTTGTTGACGAAGAAATGCCGCGGTACATACAGCATCGGCAAGGCATCGCTGGTCCAGACACCGGTCTCGCTGTCGACTTCGATTGGCAATTGCGGGGCGATCTTGGCCATGGAAACTCAACTCCATAAAATTTTTTATGTGGATGCCCCGGCGTTGCTGGCAGGGGCTTTCAGGCTTGGAGAGCGGCTTACTCGCCCCAGACGTCCTTGAGGACGTTTACCCAGTTCTCGCCCATGATCTTGCGCACCACACGCTCGGAGTGGCCGCGCTTGAGCAAGGTCTCGGTGAGGTTGGGGAACTCGCCGACGGTGCGAATGCCCAGCGGGTTGATGATCTTGCCGAAGTTGGTCAGGCGACGGGCGTAGCCCTTGTCGTGGGTCAGGTACTCGAAGAACTCCTGGCCGTGGCCCTGGGTGAAGTCGGTGCCAATGCCGATGGCGTCTTCACCGACAATGTTCATGGTGTACTCGATGGCTTCGGCGTAGTCGTCGATGGTCGAATCGATGCCCTTGGCCAGGAATGGCGCAAACATGGTCACGCCGACAAAACCGCCGTGGTCGGCGATGAACTTCAGTTCTTCGTCGGACTTGTTGCGCGGGTGCTCCTTCAGGCCTGAAGGCAGGCAGTGGGAGTAGCACACCGGTTTTTTCGATTCGAGGATGACTTCTTCGGAGGTCTTGGAGCCGACGTGGGACAGGTCGCACATGATGCCCACGCGGTTCATCTCGGCGACGATCTCGCGGCCGAAACCGGACAGGCCGCCGTCACGCTCGTAGCAACCGGTGCCAACCAGGTTCTGGGTGTTGTAGCACATCTGCACGATGCCAACGCCCAGCTGCTTGAACACGTCGACGTAGGCGATCTGGTCTTCGAAGGCGTGGGCGTTCTGGAAGCCGAAGAGGATGCCGGTCTTGCCCAGCTCCTTGGCCTTGCGGATGTCGGCGGTGGTGCGCACCGGCATGACCAGGTCGCTGTTGTCGCGGATCAGCTTCTGGCTGGCGGCGATCTGGTCGACCGTCGCTTTGAACCCTTCCCAGACCGACACCGTGCAATTGGCTGCGGTCAGGCCGCCTTTGCGCATGTCTTCGAACAGCTCGCGGTTCCATTTGGCGATGATCAGGCCATCGATGACGATGCTGTCGGCGTGTAATTCGGCTGGGCTCATCAGGCTGTCCCCTTTTATTGAGTTGGGTCGCGCCAAACCTTCTGCCGGCGCTTTGGGGCCAGCATATGCCTGCGGCCCGAGGCGCCCCGATGCAAAAACGACAGGGGGTTTGCCGAAAGCGTCAATGGGCGATATCAGGCTCTGGCACAGGGGCCGCACAGATGCGAGCCAGTCGCGTTAAGGTCGCTCGCAGGCGTTTGATGAACATTTCATCGCAGAGCTACCGCATTGCCCTTCGCTGAGCGAGAATCCCTGCGATTCGTCCGCCTGCTAAGGAGAAAAACGATGAAATCAACGGCATGGATGGTATTGATGGTCGTGGCACTGGGCGCCCAGGCCAGCGAGGAAGACAGCACGCCTTGCGACAACGTCGACACCGACCAGCAAGCCGCAGCCTGCGCAACCTTCAACCAGCAGACTGCCGAGCGCGAGCTCAAGGCCACTTACGACGACCTGATCCAGCGCCTGCGCGATCAATATCCCGGTGAGGCGAACAAGGTGGCGGACGTCAGCGCGCGTCTGGCTGCGGCTCAAAAGCTCTGGACCCAACTGCGCGATGCCGACTGCAAAGTCGAAACCTACACAGAGAAACCCGGTAGCGCGGCGTTCCCAACCGCCTGGAATACCTGCATTGCGCAACACAGCGATGAGCGGTCGGAATACCTGCGCAGCCTTGGCCCGCAGAGCGACGAAGAACCTGCACCGGAAGATTGATAAAAGCGGCGGTGCAAAAAGTACTTACGAGGAAACCGGCTACGCCTGAGGAAATACAGACTGCTGATACGGTGAACGTAAATTCCCGATAGTGAGCGGGCAGCCTCGATAACGAGGTCCCCTTGTGTCTTCACTACCAGGAGTCAATTGAAATGACCGATATCAAAAACGAAATTGAAAAGATCCGCCAGGAAGGTAAAGAGCGCGTTGCCGCCACGGGCCAGACCATCTGTATTTTTGCCGATGACGTACCTGGCCACATTGCAGAAGATATCCTGGCCGGCATGCGCTTGATGACCGAAATTGCCAACAAGAAGTTCGACAAAGAAACTCAGCAGCGCGAGTGGTACAACTTCTACAACGATGGCCTGAGCAAGTTTGGCTGGACCCTCACCGGTGCAGCACACCCAGAAGAAGCCATCGATGAAGACAACCTGACCCTGGCCAACCTGATAACCAAAGTGCTCACCATCAGCGTCAACCGCGACCCTCGCCGTTCGGCCTGTGCCAAGCGCACCATGCAAATCGTGGTGGAAAAGCCGGAAATCCGCGCCCACCTGGAAAAGCACAGCCGCAGCGAATCCGGCAAATCCAGCAACTTCGTGGTTGCCCAGTGCGAAATGACCCCACAAGGTCTGCCGGCCATGCACATGACCAGCTTCCAGGCCAGCTATGACTCGCAAATCGACCGCGATGGCGCCCTGACCCGGGTGATCGACAAGTCTTCGACGCGCGTCTACCGTGCTTCGCAACAGGGTACGTTCAGCGTTCGTCACTTCGACAGCGCGCGCAAGATTGTGGAAGACAAGCTGGCCAACGATATTGCCGACTTCCTTGCCATCTAAATAGCAAAGGCCGGGCATTGGGTAAGTTTCCAGGCCCGGCCTTTCTGCTCGAACGTTTCCAGGGAACAGTTGAAGATGAGCACGGACAGCCCCTCCCCCACGGATACAACAACACTCTCCCCCCAACTCTTTGACGTACCCTTGAAAGTTGCACCTGCACCGTGGCTGACAGTGGACACCTTCGAGGACTTGCAACTGTGCATGCGTTACGCCTTGCAAAAGGCAAGCGACCGCTACTCGATGGAAACAGCCGCTCAAGCGTGGTTCGGGGTTGTCCTCGAAAGCCTTGGTTTTTTACGTTTTACACTGTACGAACATACGAAAAGAACATTGACGTATGAGTCCAGCCGCGCCGCGCTCAAAGACGTTTACGACGGGTTTCTGCCCCCACCGCGCGAACAAGGCCCCTTCTTCAGGGCGGTTGATGAGGCCAATACCGCACCGGGGAGCGATCCCGGCCTGCGCAACATAAGCGTGTTCAACGCCTCCTCGCACTTGAGCATTGTCATGGATTGCGAAGACGACAACGTCCCTGTCGCCATCCTGTTTTTCGTTCATTGCGTTACCGATCCCATTGCACCCACCAAAAGACTGAACCTGATGTTCGATCACCTGGGTGCCCGCTTCGACTCGGTGGGCTTCAGCCTTCTACGTGCTCAGGTAGAAAGCGAGCATCGCGAAAAACTGATTGCGGTATTGAAAAAAGAGCTGTGAACCGGGCGCCTAAGCCTGCTTTACCAAACGCCGTTCTTCACGTGGACACTTACCAAAGCGCAGCTTGTAGCGCCGGGCGAAATACGAGGGCAGCTCGAAACCACAGGCCAGGCTGACCTGGGTGATGCTCATGTCAGTCTGCGCCAGCAACTGGCGCGCTTTGTCCAGCCGCACAGCCAGGTAGAAGCTGCTCGGCGTTTCATCCAGGTGCAGGCGAAATAGCCGTTCCAGTTGGCGCCGAGTCACCTTGATCTTTTCCGCCAGCGCCAACGTACTGAGCGGCGGCTCGATGTGCTTTTCCATCTCGCCAATCACCTGTACCAGCTTCTTGTTGGAGATGCCGTAACGGGCGCCGATTTCCATGCGTTGGTGGTCCTGGCGCTGGCGGATGCGGCCAAGCACGAATTGCTCTGAGACTTGCACTGCCAGTTCACTGCCGTGGGTTTGTGCGATCAGAAACAACATCAGGTCAATGGAAGCCGTGCCACCGGCACAGGTAATGCGCTGGCGATCGATCTCGAACAGCTCCTGGGTTGCGTGCAGGCGCGGGTAACGCTCTTTGAAGGCCTCCAGCGCCTCCCAATGCAACGTGGCCCGGTAACCGTCGAGCAAGCCGGCTTCGGCCAGCACCATGGCGCCGGTGTCGATCCCCCCCAGGATCACCCCCTCGTGGTCCAGGCGACGCAGTGCCTTGGGCAACGCCTGGCGGACATGGGCCAGGGGCTCGAAGCCCGCCACCACCAACAGGATGGCTGCCGGATCCCCTGCACCGAGCGCAGCATCGGCATTCACCGACATGCCGTTGCTTGCCTGCACTGCCCCACCGTCGAGGCTCAGCACCTGCCAGCGATAGAGCGGGCCACCAAAGCGGTTGGCAACCCGCAGTGGCTCAAGCGCCGAAATGAAGCCCATGGCTGAAAAGCCCGGCATGAGTAGAAATGCAATCGTTTCGGCCATTTGCCCCTCGCAAATAATCTGGTCGCCTGGGTGCAAGTTCCCGTCGCCAGCGTGCGCATCATCACTGCGGCGTCAGCGTAGCGTATTCACACGGCCCGCAGAGGCCGCCCTCAATAACAAAATGTACTGCCGATGGAGAGCCACCATGCACAGCTTTATCCGCCGCAGCCTGTTGACCCTTGCTTTGAGCAGCATCGCCGCTACCCCGCTTTTCGCCGCCGAGCCTGCGGCCTGCAAGAACGTGCGCCTGGGTGTCGTCAACTGGACTGATGTCATGGCGACCAGCGCCATGGCCCAGGTGCTGCTTGACGGCCTGGGTTACCAGACCAAGCAGACCAGCGCCTCGCAGCAGATCATCTTCGCCGGCATTCGCGACAAACGCCTGGACATGTTCCTGGGTTACTGGAACCCGATCATGACCCAGACCATCACCCCGTTCGTCGATGCCAAGCAGGTCAAAGTGCTCGACAAACCGAGCCTGGAAGACGCGCGAGCAACCCTGGCCGTTCCCAAATACCTGGCCGACAAGGGCCTGAAAAGTTTCGCCGACATTCACAGGTTCGAGAAAGAGCTGGGCGGCAAGATCTATGGCATCGAGCCCGGCTCGGGCGCCAATACCCAGATCAAGGCAATGATCGCCAAGAACCAGTTCGGCCTCGGCAAGTTCCAGTTGGTGGAGTCCAGCGAGGCCGGCATGCTTGCCGCCGTCGACCGCGCCGTGCGGCGCAAGGAGGCGGTGGTGTTCTTCGGCTGGGCGCCGCACCCGATGAACGTGAACATCGACATGGTGTACCTGGGCGACAGCCAGGATGCCCTTGGCCCCGACGAAGGCCGCGCCACGGTATGGACGGTAACCGCACCGGACTACGCCGAACGCTGCCCCAATGCCCACCGCCTGCTGGCCAACCTGAACTTCAGCGCCGAGGACGAGAGCCGCATGATGCAACCGCTGCTTGACCACAAGGACGCCCTGGAGTCGGCCCGCCAGTGGCTCAAGGATCACCCCGAAGACAAGGCGCGCTGGCTTGAAGGTGTGACCACCTTCGATGGCAAGCCTGCGGCGGACAACCTCAAGCTCACCGCCAACTGACAGGGCCCGATCGCCCGCAAACCGGCTCCCCCAGAGTTACCGCCCACCAGGGTTCACCGCGAACCTTGTGGGAGCCGGCTTGCCGGCGATTGGGCTACCACACACCTGAAAAGGAACCCAACCATGAACCACGACGTCATCATCACCTGCGCCCTCACCGGCGCCGGCGACACAGTCGCCAAGAGCCACCTGGTCCCCGTTACCCCCAAGCAAATCGCCGAATCCGCCGTCGAGGCCGCCAAGGCCGGCGCCACCGTGGTCCACTGCCACGTCCGCGACCCGCAAACCGGCCGTTTCAGCCGTGACGTGGCGCTGTACCGCGAAGTCATGGAACGCATCCGCGAAGCCGATGTGGACATCATCGTCAACCTCACCGCCGGCATGGGCGGCGACCTGGAAATCGGCCCAGGCGAGTCGCCTATGGCGTTCGGCCCCGGCACTGACCTGATCGGCCCGCTGGAGCGCCTGGCCCACGTCGAAGCCCTGCTGCCGGAAATCTGCACGCTCGATTGCGGCACCCTCAACTTTGGCGACGGCAACGCCATTTACGTTTCCACGCCGGCGCAGTTGCGCGCCGGCGCCAAACGTATCACCGAGCTTGGCGTGAAGGCCGAGCTGGAGATCTTCGACACCGGCCACCTGTGGTTCGCCAAGCAAATGATGAAGGAAGGCCTGCTCGACGACCCCCTGTTCCAGCTGTGCCTGGGCATCCCGTGGGGCGCGCCAGCCGACACCACCACCATGAAAGCGATGGTCGACAACCTGCCGGCCAACGTCACCTGGGCCGGCTTCGGCATCGGCCGCATGCAGATGCCAATGGCGGCCCAAGCCGTGCTGCTGGGCGGCAACGTGCGCGTCGGCCTGGAAGACAACCTGTATCTGGACCGGGGTGTGCTGGCCAGCAACGGCCAGTTGGTGGAGCGCGCGACCGAAATCATCACCCGCATGGGTGGCCGTGTGCTGACCCCGGCAGAAGGCCGGGAAAAAATGAACCTCAAGCGCCGCTGACCCTTTCAGGAGACCGATATGCCCTTCATTACCGAGATCAAGACCTTCGCCGCCCTGGGTAGCGGCGTGATCGGCAGCGGCTGGGTCGCCCGCGCCCTGGCCCATGGCCTGGACGTGGTGGCCTGGGACCCAGCACCGGGTGCCGAACAGGCACTGCGCAAGCGCATTGCCAATGCCTGGCCAGCCTTGGAGAAACAAGGCCTGGCGCCAGGTGCGGCACAGGACCGGTTGACGTTCGTCAGTACCATTGAAGCCTGCGTGCGCGACGCCGATTTCATCCAGGAAAGCGCGCCCGAGCGCCTGGACCTCAAGCTCGACCTGCATGCCCGGATCAGCGCTGCCGCCAAGCCCGACGCCATCATCGGCTCCAGCACTTCAGGCCTGCTGCCCAGCGAGTTCTACGAGTCGTCCACCCACCCCGAGCGCTGCGTGGTGGGCCACCCGTTCAACCCGGTGTACCTGCTGCCGCTGGTCGAGATCGTCGGCGGCAACCGCACCGCGCCTGAAGCCATCGAGGCGGCGAAGACCATCTACACCGCACTGGGTATGCGCCCGCTGCATGTGCGCAAAGAAGTGCCCGGCTTCATCGCCGACCGCCTGCTCGAAGCGCTGTGGCGCGAGGCCCTGCACTTGGTCAACGACGGCGTAGCGACCACCGGCGAGATCGACGATGCCATCCGCTTCGGTGCCGGCCTGCGCTGGTCATTCATGGGTACCTTCCTGACCTACACCCTGGCCGGGGGTGACGCTGGCATGCGCCACTTCATGTCCCAGTTCGGCCCCGCCCTGAAGCTACCCTGGACATACCTGCCAGCGCCAGAACTGACCGACAAGTTGATCGACGACGTGGTGGACGGCACCTCGGAGCAACTGGGTGATCGCAGCATCGCCGCCCTGGAGCGCTACCGTGACGACACCCTGCTGGCGGTGCTGGAAGCGGTGAAGCAGAGCAAAGCCAGCCATGGCATGGCCTTTGGTGATTGAGGAGAAGCCGATGCCCGCATTGATCACCTACCGTACCCCAGTCCAGGAGGACTGGGTGGACTACAACGGGCACCTGCGTGATGCCTATTACCTGCTGATCTTCAGCTATGCCACCGATGCACTGATGGAGCGCATTGGCCTGGATGCCGACAGCCGTGGCCATAGCGGGCAGTCATTGTTCACGCTCGAGGCGCACATCAATTACCTGCACGAAGTGAAGCTCGGCACTGAGGTGTGGGTGCACACCCAGGTCATTGGCTTCGACCGCAAGCGCCTGCACGTTTATCACAGCCTTCACCGTGCGGGGTTCGACGAGGCGCTGGCGGCCAGCGAGCAGATGTTGCTGCATGTGGACCTGGCAGGGCCGAACTCGGCACCTTTCGGCGAACGCAGTGTGGCACTGCTGCAAGGGCTGGTGGACGAGCAGCAGGATCTGGAGGCCCCAGCGTTCATCGGCCGTGTGATAGGCCTCAAAAAATAACCCCGGAAAGCCGTGAGCATCCGGGGCCAAGAGCGAGCAACATCCACTGTGCGAGAAAGAGGGTGACCAAACCCTCCGGTACCGTGAATGAGTCCAGTGTGCTGCCTTCCCGGAACCGGGATTTAGCCGGAAACGACCTGTTCTTAGCCAAAGCAGCCATGGCGACAATCTGTCCTTGCCGGTGCGCAGGGTTGGTCACAGAATCGGCTGACGATCACAGCAGCAGATAAGGACAACAGCCATGATGCATGCGGATTTGATTGATCAGGACGACCTGGCAGGCCACCTGCGCGCGCGCGGTTTCGAGATACCCGCCGGCGCCAGCGCCGAGCAGGCTTGCGAAGCGGTGGTGCGTGGGCTGACCGAGCCTAATGCGCGGGCGCTCAAGGGTATGGTCGAGCAGATGTATACCGGGAGTGCGACGATTCTGCCGGCGGTGCGCCAGGCCATCGACAAGCAGTTGTTGCCAGCGCTGGCGAGTTTCAACACGCGGGCCTGATTCATTTTTCCTGTACTGACCCTATCGCCGGCAAGCCAGCTCCCACAGTGATTACACAAAGCTCAAGGGCTTTGCAGTACCTGTGGGAGCGGGCGTGCCCGCGAAGCGCCCGGCGCGGTGTCAGAGCCTTACGCTGGCAAAGGTCGACTCGTTGCGCGCCTGGCTCAGGGCCGCCATTGGCCCACTGTGCGGCGACAGGGTCATGGCCTGCGGGATCGGCATCATGGCCACCTGCTGGGCAGTATTGGAGCCCACACGCTCGTCACGCGGCGGAATGCCGAAGTACTCGCGGTAGCACTTGGAGAAGTGCGGCGTGGACACAAAGCCACACACCGACGCCACTTCGATGATCGACATCGGCGTCTGCTTCAGCAGCTGCCGCGCACGAATCAGGCGCAGCTTCAGGTAGTACCGCGACGGCGAGCAATGCAGGTACTTCTGGAACAGCCGCTCGAGCTGGCGTCGCGACACCGACACGTACACCGCCAGTTCGTCCAGGTCGATCGGCTCTTCGAGGTTGGCCTCCATCAGCGCGACGATTTCCTGCAACTTAGGCTGGTTGGTGCCCAGCATGTGCTTGAGCGGTACCCGCTGGTGGTCCTGCTCGTTGCGAATACGCTCGTAGACGAACATCTCCGAAATTGCCGCCGACAGCTCGCGGCCATGGTCGCGGCTGATCAGGTGCAGCATCATGTCCAGGGGTGCGGTGCCGCCGGAGCTGGTGAAGCGGTTACGGTCGAGGGTGAACAGGCGCGTGCTCATGTTGACCCGCGGGAAGGCTTCCTGCATCGCCGCCAGGCATTCCCAGTGCACGCTGCAATCGAAGCCGTCGAGCAGGCCGGCGCAGGCCAGCGCCCAACTGCCAGTACACACCGCCCCCAGGCGACGCGACTGGCGCGCCTGGGCCTGCAGCCAAGTGACGTGTTCACGGGTGACCGAACGCTGGATGCCCACGCCACCACAGACGATCACGGTGTCTATGGGCGGCGCATGGGTGATGGCGGCGTCCGGGGTAATCTGCAGGCCATCACTGGCCCAGACCTGGCCGCCGTCAATCGTCAGTGTGTGCCAGCGATACAGCTCGCGGCCGGACAGCTGGTTGGCCATGCGCAGCGGTTCTACCGCCGATGCCAGCGAAATCAGCGTGAAGTTGTCCAGTAGAAGAAACCCGATGGACTGGGGTGCTGTGCGGTTCTGGGTTGGATTCCCGGAGGTGTACGACGTCATCGCGATTTCTCCTCACACAATGCAGGTGTGCCTCAGGCGGGCACTGTTTTTTGTTATGGCCCCAGTTCATGTGCAGGGGCTTTGCCAATCTCAACGCAAGGGCCGTGCCTGAATTTGAACGGCCATCCAAAAAAACCCAAAAACGACGCCTTCTTTCAGCAATTCGGGCTCTGCAGCTGCGTGGATTAAAAATCGCAAACCGGCGGGCCAGCGCCTTTGCCTGTAACGGCTGAGCAAATAGGTGACAAGCGCGGCGCAGGTTACCCAGAAACGACACTCTTGAGTGTCACCGACAACGCCCACCCTGATCGCGACATCCGACGACCGGCAATGCTCCAAAACAGGGCTCCATTGAAATGGAGTGCCCCCTAATGAATGCAATGGCCCTAGCGCCGGCAAGCCAGCGTTAGGGCCTGTTCAGGGTGTCAGCATTCGATGACGCTGACCGCCAGGCCACCGCGCGAGGTCTCTTTGTACTTGTCGTGCATGTCTGCCCCGGTGTCGCGCATGGTGCGGATCACCTGGTCGAGGGAAATGAAGTGTTCACCGTCGCCACGCAGGGCCATCTGCACCGCGTTGATGGCCTTCACTGCGGCAATGGCGTTGCGCTCGATACACGGCACCTGCACCAGGCCGCCGACCGGGTCGCAGGTCAGGCCAAGGTTGTGCTCCAAGGCGATCTCGGCGGCGTTTTCCACCTGTGCTGGCGTTGCCCCCAGCACCTCGGCCAGGCCCGCCGCAGCCATGGCGCACGCCGAACCGACTTCGCCCTGGCACCCTACCTCGGCACCGGAAATCGATGCGTTCTTCTTGCACAAGATGCCCACGGCCGCAGCGCCGAGGAAGAAGTCGACCACGCTGGACTCGTCCACCGCATCGCTGAACCGCATGTAGTAATGCAGCACCGCCGGGATGATGCCGGCCGCGCCATTGGTGGGCGCGGTCACCATGCGCCCACCGGCAGCGTTCTCTTCGTTGACCGCCAGGGCGAACAGGTTGACCCACTCCATGGCGCTCATGGTCGAGCCGATCACGTTGGGCTTGCCGATCTCCTGCAGGCTGCGGTGCAACTTGGCGGCGCGGCGGCGCACATTCAGCCCGCCGGGCAGCGTGCCTTCGTACTTGAGGCCGTTGTTGACGCATTCCTGCATGGCTTGCCAAAGATTGTGCAGGCCGGCGCGAATCTCGTCCTCGCTGCGCCAGACCTTCTCGTTGGCCATCATCAATTGCGACACGCTGAGGTCGTTTTGCTTGCACAGGCGCAGCAGTTCGGCGGCGCTGTTGAAATCGTACGGCAGCACCGTCTGGTCGGCATCCAGCACACCGCTGGCCGCCTGGGCTGCATCGACCACAAAGCCACCACCCACCGAGTAATAGGTGTCGCGGTGCAGCTCACCCTGCTCGCCTTCGGCAACCAGGGTCATGGCGTTGGGGTGGTAGGGCAGGTTCTCGTCCAGCAGGCGCATGTCGCGGGCCCAGACGAATTCGATGGGCAGGCGGCTGTCCAGCAGCAAGGTGTCGGTTTCGCGCAGGTCGGCAATACGCGGGACGATCTGGGTCGGGTCGATGGTATCCGGCCATTCGCCCATCAGGCCCATGAGGGTGGCATTGTCGGTGCCATGGCCAATGCCGGTCGCCGACAACGAACCATACAGCCGCACCTCGATCCGTTTCACCTGCTCCAGTTCACCGCGTTCACGCAGGCCCTGGACGAACAGGGCGCCGGCACGCATGGGGCCAACGGTGTGGGAGCTGGAGGGCCCGACACCGATCTTGAACAGGTCGAACACGCTGATGGCCATTGTCGCTTCACCTCTTGCTGGGCTTGTCTCTGCGCGCCATGCGCAGGGCGGGGCAACTGCTAGGCTGAAGCTGCGAGCCGCCACGAATGCACGCATCATCGGGCTTTTACGCACCCCCTCGCCGTCTGCAACCGACGTACTTTTGTCCAGCAGCGCCGCGCCTTTTCGGGCCGTCAGCGCGCCGCTTTCGAGCGGCCAAGTGACGCAAAAATGCGGCTGTGGCAGTGGAAAAACTCATATGCGACATCGCCCGTACTGGATGCGACCCGTTCCGTACTGGTTACGACCCCACCAGTAGGCGATTGCCCGGCGCTGGAGGATTATCGAAAGCGACTCGTATTGCACGGCCTCGCAACCTGCCCTCTGCAGGCCTGGCTGACCGGACCCTGAGAACGCCCGGCAGCCCTCGCGAACCCGAAGATAAAATCACAGGAGTCCATCCATGAAAGGTTCACCCTCGCTGTTGCTGGTCGCGTTGCTATCGGCACCGTTACTGGCCCAGGCTGCAGAACCCGAGCAGTGTCACACGGTGCGTTTCTCCGATGTCGGCTGGACAGACATCACCGTCACCACCGCGACCACCAGCGTTGTGCTCGAAGCCCTGGGTTACAAGACCCACACCACCATGATCTCGGTACCGGTGACCTACAAGTCGCTGGCCACCGGCAAGGACCTGGATGTGTTTCTCGGCAACTGGATGCCGACCATGGAAAACGACATCAAGCAGTACCGCGACGCCGGCACTGTCGAAACCGTGCGCGCCAACCTGGAAAACGCCAAGTACACCCTGGCAGTACCCCAGGCGCTGTATGACAAGGGCCTGAAGGACTTTGCCGACATTCCCAAGTTCAAGCAGGAGCTAGACGCCAAGATCTACGGCATCGAGCCAGGCAACGATGGCAACCGCACCATCCAGAACATGATCGACAAGAACGCCTTCGGCCTGAAGGACGCCGGCTTCAAGATCGTCCAGTCCAGCGAGGCCGGCATGCTGTCGCAGGTCGAGCGGGCGCAGAAGCGCGGCGAGGCGATCGTGTTCCTTGGCTGGGAGCCGCACCCGATGAACACCCGCTTCAAGATGCAGTACCTGACCGGTGGGGACGATTTCTTCGGCCCCGAATTCGGCAAGGCCACTGTGTTGACCAATACCCGCAAAGGCTACGCGCAGGAATGCAGCAACGTGGGCCAACTGCTGAAGAACCTCACGTTCGAGCTCAAGGATGAAAGCACCATGATGGGCTACGTCCTGGACGACAAGATGAAACCCGAGGCGGCCGCGCACAAGTGGCTCAAGGACAACCCAGGCAAGCTGGACGCCTGGCTCGCCGGGGTGACCACTGTGGACGGCAAACCCGGCCTAGAGGCGGCCAAGGCCAAACTGACGCAATAACGCAAGACGCAATAGCAACACCGCGGGGCGGGACCGTGCCCGCCCCGGACTGATTTCAATCTTTGCAGGTGGAAGCTCGCTATCATGCTTATCGATCAGAAAATACCCCTGGGGCAGTACATCGCCTCATTCGTCGAATGGTTGACCCAGAACGGCGCCGCTTACTTCGACGCCATCGCCCAAGGCCTGGAATTCATGATCCATGGCGTCACCAGTGCCTTGACCTGGTTCAACCCATTCGTCCTCATCGCCCTGTTCGCCGCCCTGGCGCACCTGATCCAGCGCAAGTGGGCGCTGACCGTGTTCGTTGCCCTGTCGTTCCTGTTGATCCTCAACCTGGGGTACTGGCAGGAAACCATGGAAACCCTGGCGCAAGTCACGTTCGCCACGGTGGTGTGCGTGGCCATCGGCGTACCGCTGGGCATCGTTGCCGCGCACAAACCGATGTTCTATACCGCCATGCGCCCGGTACTCGACCTGATGCAGACGGTGCCGACCTTCGTTTATCTGATCCCTACCCTGACCCTGTTCGGCCTGGGTGTGGTGCCGGGGCTGATCTCCACGGTGGTGTTCGCCATTGCCGCGCCGATTCGCCTCACCTACCTGGGCATCTGCGACGTGCCGCAGGAGCTGCTGGATGCCGGCAAGGCCTTCGGTTGCTCGCGACGCCAGTTGCTGAC
The DNA here is from genome assembly GCF_001320525.1 of Pseudomonas sp. NBRC 111131. Taxonomy (NCBI): domain Bacteria; kingdom Pseudomonadati; phylum Pseudomonadota; class Gammaproteobacteria; order Pseudomonadales; family Pseudomonadaceae; genus Pseudomonas; species Pseudomonas sp. NBRC 111131. The sequence continues at coordinate 16,073 of NZ_BCBH01000041.1, forward strand.
ACGCATCGAACTGCCGCACGCGATGCCCAGCATCGCTGCCGGCGTGACCCAATGCATCATGCTGTCGCTGTCGATGGTGGTGATCGCAGCGCTGGTAGGCGCTGACGGGCTGGGTAAACCTGTGGTCAACGCACTGAACACCGCTGATATTTCCCTGGGCTTCGAAGCGGGCCTGGCGATCGTGCTGCTGGCGATCATGCTCGACCGAATCTGCAAGCAACCGGAAGTTACGGTAAGGGGTGAGGCATGAGCATCATTCGTTTCGAAGACGTCGACGTCATCTTCTCCAACAAGCCGCGCGAGGCGCTGGCGCTGCTGGACCAAGGCCAGACCCGCGAGCAGATCCTCAAGCAGACCGGCCTGGTGGTGGGTGTCGAAAAGGCCAACCTGGACATCAACAAGGGTGAGATCTGCGTGCTGATGGGCTTGTCCGGCTCCGGCAAGTCGAGCCTGCTGCGCTGCATCAACGGCCTCAACACCGTCAGCCGCGGCAAGCTGTTCGTCGAGCATGAAGGCAAGCACATCGACATCGCCCACTGCACCCCGGCAGAGCTGAAGATGATGCGCACCAAGCGCATTGCCATGGTGTTCCAGAAGTTCGCCCTGATGCCCTGGCTGACGGTGCGCGAGAACATCAGCTTTGGCCTGGAAATGCAGGGCCGCCCCGAGAAGGAACGGCGCAAGCTGGTCGACGAAAAACTTGAGCTGGTGGGCCTGACCCAATGGCGCAACAAGAAACCGGACGAACTCTCCGGCGGCATGCAGCAGCGTGTGGGCCTGGCCCGAGCGCTGGCGATGGACGCCGATATCCTGCTGATGGACGAGCCGTTCTCTGCCCTCGACCCGCTGATCCGCCAGGGTCTGCAGGACGAGTTGCTGGCGCTGCAGAACAAGCTGAGCAAGACCATCGTGTTCGTCAGCCACGACCTGGACGAAGCACTGAAGCTGGGTAGCCGCATTGCGATCATGAAGGATGGGCGGATCATCCAGTACAGCAAGCCCGAAGAGATCGTGCTCAACCCGGCGGACGAGTACGTGCGCACCTTCGTTGCCCATACCAACCCGTTGAACGTGCTGTGCGGGCGCAGCCTGATGCGCAGCGTGGACAACTGCAAGCGGGTCAATGGCTCGGTGTGCCTGGACCCGGGTATCGATTCGTGGCTGGACCTGGGCGAAGGTGGCGCGCTCAAGCGTGCACGCCAGGGCCAGAACGGGCTGGACATGCAGAACTGGGCGCCGGGGCAGGATGTGGAGCTGCTGGAGCGCAGGCCGACCGTGGTACACGCCGACATCGGCATGCGCGAGGCGCTGCAGATTCGTTATCAGACCGGCAACAAGCTGGTGTTGCAGGATAACGACAGGGTGGTGGGGATACTTGGGGATACCGAGCTTTATCACGCACTGCTTGGCAAGAACCACGGGTGATGCCCGGGCCCGCTTTGCGGGCCATTCGCAGCACAAGGCTGCTCCTACAGGGGAATGCGTATCCCTGTAGGAGCAGCCTTGTGCTGCGAATGGAGGGCAAAGCCCTCCCGGCAATCTGTCAGCGAACGACGATTCCGCGCGAAGCCATGTAGGCCTTGGCTTCCGGCACCGTGTACTCACCAAAGTGGAAGATGCTCGCTGCCAGCACCGCGCTGGCGTGCCCTTCCAGAATGCCGTCCGCCAGGTGCTGCAGGTTACCCACACCCCCCGAAGCAATCACCGGAATCCCCAGTGCATCGCTGATGGCGCGGGTCACACCCAGGTCGAAACCGTTCTTCATGCCGTCCTGGTCCATGCTGGTCAGCAGGATTTCGCCGGCACCCAGGCCTTCCATCTTCTTCGCCCACTCAACCGCATCCAGCCCGGTCGGTTTGCGCCCACCATGCGTGAAGATTTCCCAGCGCGGCGTTTCACCTGGCCCGGACACTTTCTTGGCATCGATGGCGACAACGATGCACTGCGAACCAAAACGGTCTGCTGCCTCACCCACGAACTCCGGGTTGAACACGGCCGCTGTGTTGATCGAGACCTTGTCTGCACCGGCATTGAGCAGGTTGCGGATGTCCTGCACAGTGCGCACACCACCCCCCACGGTCAGCGGGATGAACACCTGGCTGGCCATGCGCTCGACGGTATGCAGGGTGGTATCGCGGCCATCGACGCTGGCGGTGATGTCGAGGAAGGTGATTTCGTCGGCACCTTGCTCGTTGTAGCGACGGGCGATTTCCACCGGGTCGCCGGCATCACGGATGTTCTCGAACTTGACGCCCTTGACCACCCGGCCGTTGTCCACGTCCAGGCAAGGGATGATGCGCTTGGCCAGTGCCATGGTTCAGTCCTCAGCCTTGATAGTTGTCGCAGAAGGCTTGGGCCTCGGCGACATCCAGGGTGCCTTCGTAGATGGCACGGCCAGTGATGGCGCCAATGATGCCAGGGGCCTTGGCGTCCAGCAGGGCCTTGATGTCACCCAGGTTGTGGATGCCGCCCGACGCGATCACCGGAATGCGCGTGGCTTCGGCCAGCGCCTTGGTGAAGGGCACGTTGCAGCCTTGCATCATGCCGTCCTTGGCGATGTCGGTGTAGACGATCGCCGAGACGCCATCGGCCTCGAAACGCTTGGCCAGGTCGATCACCTGCACCGAGCTCACTTCTGCCCAGCCGTCGGTGGCGACGAAGCCGTCCTTGGCGTCCAGGCCGACGATGACCTTGCCCGGGAACGCCTTGCACGCTTGGGCAACGAATTCAGGCTGCTTGACCGCCTTGGTGCCGATGATCACGTAGCTCACACCAGCCTTGACGTAGTGCTCGATGGTTTCCAGCGAACGGATGCCACCGCCGATCTGGATCGGCAGGTTCGGGTAACGCTTGGCGATGGCGGTGACCACTTCGCCGTTGACCGGCTGGCCTTCAAAGGCGCCATTGAGGTCGACCAGATGCAGGCGACGGCAGCCACCCTCGACCCACTTGGCGGCCATGCTCACCGGGTCGTCGGAAAATACCGTGGAGTCTTCCATGCGGCCCTGGCGCAGGCGCACGCAGGCACCGTCCTTCAGATCGATAGCGGGGATAATCAGCATCTTGGGAACCTGTCTAATTGTTGAGTTTCAGGGCTTCTCGAGTGCCCACAGGTCGCTTTCGATGCTCTCGAACCGCTCCTTGAGGTGCAGCTGAACATCGGCAATCGCCCTGTTGTAGTAGTGGGGTGCAATTTCTTTGCTGAACAGCTCGAGGACCTCGGCCACCTCGAACGACCCCAACTGCAACTCGAAACGGTCTTCGAGAAAGCGCTTGAGCGTATCGAGCGCTTCGCGCTCCTGCTCAGGGGCCAGGGTGATGATCGGGGCCTTGGTCTTCGACCTGCTCATTTACCAGCGCCCGTCCCAGGCGACGAAGTTCTGCAGCAACTGCAGGCCATGGGTATGGCTCTTCTCCGGGTGGAACTGCACCGCAAAGCGCGAACCGTCAGCCAGCGCGGCGGCAAAGTCGACGCCATAGTGGCCGCGACCGACCACCTGGCCCGGCTTGCCGGCATTGATGTAGTAGCTGTGCACGAAATAGAAGCGCGCGCGGTCCGGGATGTCGTGCCACAGCGGGTGGTCGATGGTCTGGCTGACTTCGTTCCAGCCCATGTGCGGCACTTTCAGGTGCTCGCCGTCTTCACGCAGGTCTTTACCGAAGAAGCGCACCTGGCCAGGGAACAGGCCGATGCAATCGACGCCGTCGTTCTCTTCGCTGTGGTCGAGCAGCGCCTGCATGCCGACACAGATACCCAGGAAGGGGCGGTCCTGGCTGACTTCACGTACCAGGCTGTCGAAGCCCAGGCGGCGGATCTCGGCCATGCAGTCGCGAATGGCGCCAACGCCGGGGAACACCACGCGGTCAGCCTCGCGGATGACCGCAGCGTCGCTGGTGACCAGCACCTTGCCGGCGCCGACATGCTCGAGCGCCTTGGCCACCGAGTGCAGGTTGCCCATGCCATAGTCGATTACGGCTACCGTCTGCATTTACAGGCATCCCTTAGTGGAAGGCATCTGCCCGGCCATGCGCTCGTCCTGGGTCACGGCCATGCGCAGGGCGCGGCCGAAGGCTTTGAACACGGTTTCGATCTGGTGGTGGGTGTTGTGGCCACGCAGGTTGTCGATGTGCAGGGTCACCAGGGCATGGTTAACGAAGCCCTGGAAGAACTCCTGGAACAGGTCGACATCGAAGCCGCCCACGGTGGCGCGGGTGTACGGCACATGCATCTGCAGGCCTGGGCGGCCGGAGAAGTCGATGACCACGCGCGACAGCGCTTCGTCCAGCGGCACGTAGGCATGGCCGTAGCGGAAGATGCCTTTCTTGTCGCCGATGGCCTGGGCGAATGCCTGGCCCAGGGTGATACCGACGTCTTCGACGGTATGGTGATCGTCGATATGCAGGTCACCCTTGCACTCGATATCCAGATCGATCAGCCCATGTCGGGCGATCTGGTCGAGCATGTGTTCAAGGAAAGGCACGCCGATATCGAATCGGGCCTTGCCACTGCCATCGAGGTTGATCGAGCACTTGACCTGGGTTTCCAGGGTATTGCGCTCGACGGAAGCCTTACGTTCGACCATCACCAGCTCCGCAAAATCATTGGGCGAAAAGGGCTCCATTATAGGCCCAGAACGCGCCAGCTTGAAACGCGGATGACATATGGCAATGCAAGGGCTGCTTTGCAGCCCCCGTCATACACCTCAATGGAACAGCGCGGCCGTCTTCTGCAAGGTAACCCACACGCCCCACGCCAGTGGAACCACCACCACCGCCCAGGCAATCAGCACCAGCGGCAGGCTACCCGGCGCGGCATGCCACTGCAGCGAACGCGTGCCATCTGCGCCTTTGTCGTGGCTCAAGGCGCGCTCGGCCGCCAGCTCGGCATCGCTCATGAAGTGCTTGTCGGCCACCGGGCGTACCAGCATGTTGCAGATAAAGCCCAGCACCAGCAGGCCGGCGAGGATGTACAGGGTCATGTCATAGGCTGCGGCGCGCTCCACGCCCGCCGCCAACTGGTATTCGCGCAGGTAGGTGATCAACACCGGCCCCAGCACACCGGCGGCAGCCCAGGCGGTCAGCAGGCGGCCATGGATGGCCCCGACCATCTGCGTGCCGAACAGGTCGGCCAGGTAGGCCGGCACTGTGGCAAAACCCCCGCCGTACATGGACAGAATGATGCAGAACGCCGCCACGAACAGCGCCACATTGCCCAGGTGGCCCATGCTCGGCACCAGGCTGTAGAGGCCCACGCCCAAGGCGAAGAAGGCGAAATAGGTATTCTTGCGGCCGATGTAGTCCGAGAACGATGCCCAGAAGAACCGCCCACCGATGTTGAACAGGCTCAGCAGCCCGGTGAAGCCTGCGGCAATCGCCGCAATTTGCGCCAGTTGCGCGGCGTTGAGCTGGCTGAAGCTCAGCTCGTTGCCCAGCAGCTTGCCGGCGAACACCTCCTGCAGCAGCGGCGAGGCCATGCCCAGGATGCCGATGCCGGCTGACACATTAAGGCACAGCACCAGCCAGATCAGCGCGAACTGCGGGGTTTTCCAGGCCACGCTGACATGCACATGGCGGTCGGTGACCATGGCGCTGGCTTTTTTCACCGGTGCAGTCCAGCCTTCTGGCTTCCAGCCGGTGGGCGGCACGCGATACGCCAAAGCGCCTGCAACCATGAACACGAAGTAGATGGCGGCCATGACGACGAAGCTCTGCCACACACCGACTTCCTGCGCGTTGGCGAAGTGCCCCATCAACGTGGCAGCCAAGGGCGCCCCAACCATCGCGCCGCCGCCAAAGCCCATGATTGCCATGCCGGTGGCCATCCCGCGCTTGTCCGGGAACCACTTGATCAGGGTCGAAACCGGCGAGATGTACCCCAGGCCCAGGCCAATGCCGCCGATCACGCCAGAGCCCAGCCACATCAGCCACAGCTGGTGCGTCTTCACACCAAGCGCCGAAATCAACATGCCGCCACACCAGCACAGGGCCGACACCAGGCCTGCCTTGCGGGGGCCGGCGTGCTCAAGCCAGCCGCCCAGCACTGCAGCCGAGCAACCGAGGAATACGAAGAACAGGGTGTAGATCCAGCTCAGCATGGAAATCGGCCAGTCGCACTCGGCGCTGAACAGGCGGGCGATGAACCCTATGTCTGCTCCGCAGGAGACCGGGGCCGTGATACCGAGGGCCTGTGACAGCGGCAGCCAGAACACCGAAAAACCGTACGCCATGCCAATGCACAGGTGAATGGCCAGCGCGGCGGGGGGGACCAGCCAACGGTTGAAACCCGGGCGAGCGATGATGCGCTCCTTGGACAAGAAGCCCGGTGGGCTGACGGCCACGCCTGTCGTGATACTGCTGCTCATGGATTCGATCCTTTTCTAGGTCGCCTTTCAGGGCAACGCCCCGCGACAATGGGCCGCGGACGCTCCGAAAGCGGCGAAAGAGTAGCAGTTAGCTTCTTGCGAGAAAGCAATCTGATATCGTTATTTTTTGCGCAGCTGAACGGGCATCGTCCCGTGCCCAGCGCGGCGCCCTGGGTGTGGAAGCGGGTTTGCTCCCGAACAAGCCGGCACAAAAGGAACCGCACGAACCACCATTGTCGAAAGGCGCAACACCTGATCAATTAGTAGGAAATGCTCTGTATCTCTTGTCGGATACTCAGGGCCTACCGCTGCGGCGCTATACTCAGCCGCTTGAATTTCAAAATCGGACCACAAGGACTCGCCCATGAAAGCGTTCGGCAAAATCCTGGGACTGGGGCTTCTCGGGTTGCTGCTGATCATTGTGGCGCTGGGCTTTGCCCTGACCCACCTCTTCGATCCCAACGACTATAAAGATGAAATCCGCCAGTTGGCACGCGACAAGGCCCACGTCGAGCTGACCCTCAACGGTGACATCGGCTGGAGCCTGTTCCCCTGGCTGGGCCTGGAGCTTCATGAAGCCAGCATCGCCACGCTGACCAAACCCACCGAGCCGTTCGCCGACCTGCAGATGCTCGGCCTGTCGGTGCGCGTGCTGCCGTTGCTGCGCCGCGAAGTGCAGATGAGCGATGTGCGCGTCGAGGGGCTGAACCTGACCCTGGCCCGCGATGAGCAAGGCCACGGCAACTGGGAAGACATCGGCAAGCCGCTGCCCACGCAGGACGGTGCCACCGCCAATGCGCCGAAAACTGCCGAGCAGCCGGGCAAACCGGTCGACAGCGGCAGCGAGCGGGCGGTCAAGCTCGACATCGACAGCCTGACCGTGAACAACGCCCGGGTGCAGTACACCGATGCCCAGAGCGGCAAGAGCTACAGTGCCGAAAGCATCCAGCTGAGCACCGGCCCGGTCCATGAAGGCGCGAACATCCCGCTCAAGGCCAGCGCCTTCCTCAGTGCCAGCCAGCCTAACCTCAAGGCTCGCACCGAGCTCACCGGCGAGCTGCGCTTCGATCGCAAGCTCAAACGCTACAACTTCGAAGACATGCGCCTGTCGGGCGAAACCTCGGGTGAACCGCTGGCCGGCAAGACCATGACCTTCGCCGCCCAAGGCCAACTGCTGGTCGACATGGCCGCCAACGTCGCCTCCTGGAGCGGCCTGAAAATATCGGCCAACCAACTGCGCGCCCTGGGTGAGCTGAACCTGCGCGAGCTGGACAAGGCGCCGCAACTCAGTGGCGGCCTGTCCATTGCCCAGTTCGACCTGCGCACCTTCCTCGACGGCATTGGCCACCCGCTGCCGGCCACCACTGACCCGGCCGCCTTCAGCAAGCTGGAGCTGGTCAGCCGCCTGCAGGGCACACCCAACAGCCTGACGCTGGCAGACCTGGCGGTAAAACTGGATGACAGCACCTTCAGCGGGCGCGTGGCCGTTGAAGATTTCGCCAAACAGGCCCTGCGCGTGCAGCTCAAAGGCGACAAGTTCGACGCCGATCGCTACCTGCCGGCCAAAAGCGAAGAAGCCAAGGGTGCCACGGCGGCGCGTCAAAGCGAGGTCACGCAACAGGAAGCCAGCGCCGTGGCCGGTGCCGGCAGCTCCCCGCTGCCCAACGCGCCGACCCAGGTCGCCTGGAGCAATGACAAACTGCTGCCGGTCGACCGCCTGCGTGTTCTTGACCTGCAGGCCGACCTGGCATTCGGCTCGCTGACCCTGGACAAGCTGCCCATCAGCGATGCCCAGTTGCAGGCCACCGGCCAAGGTGGTCTGGTGACCCTGCAAACCCTGCGCGGCGGGCTCTACAACGGCAGCTTCGAGGCCAAGGGCACGGTCGACGTGCGCCCTGCCGTGCCGCAGTTGGGCGTCAGCACCCGGATCAACCGGGTGCCGGTGGAACGCTTCATCAAGGCCGAAGGCAAAGAGCAGACCCCGCCCGTCAAGGGCCTGCTGACCTTGGCCAGCAACCTGACGGCGACCGGCAACAGCCAGAAGGCACTGGTCGACACCCTCAACGGCAGCGCAAACTTCACCATCAACGACGGTGTGCTGGTCAACGCCAACCTGGAACAGCAACTCTGCCAGGCCATCGCCACCCTCAACCGCAAGTCGCTCAGCGGCGAGCCGCGCGGCAAGGACACGCCGTTCGAAGAGCTGCGCGGCAGCCTGGTGATACGCAATGGCGTCGCCAGCAACCCCGACCTCAAGGCGCGCATCCCGGGCCTGACCGTCAACGGCCATGGCGACCTCGACCTGCGCGTGCTGGGCATGGACTACAACGTTGGCGTGATCGTCGAGGGCGACCAGCGCGCCATGCCGGACCCCGCCTGCCAGGTCAACGAGCGCTACGTGGGCGTCGAAGTGCCGCTGCGCTGCCGGGGCCCGCTGGAACTGGGCGCCAAGGCCTGCCGCCTGGACCAGGACGGCCTGGGCAAGGTCGCAGCCAAACTGGCTGGCAACCGCCTGAAAGACAAGATCGATGAAAAGCTCAACGAAAAACTCGGAGACAAAGTGAGCCCAGAACTCAAAGACGCGCTCAAGGGGCTGTTCAAGCGATGACCCCTGCGCAGTTCTCCAGCGCCGTGCTGGATTGGTACGACCAGCACGGCCGGCACGACCTGCCCTGGCAACAGGGCATCAACCCTTACCGGGTGTGGGTGTCGGAAATCATGCTGCAACAGACCCAAGTCAGCACCGTGCTCAACTACTTCGACCGCTTCATGCAGGCCTTGCCCACCGTGCAGGCCCTGGCTGATGCGCCCGAAGACGAGGTGCTGCACCTGTGGACCGGCCTGGGCTACTACACCCGGGCGCGTAACCTGCAAAAGGCGGCGAAGATCGTGGTCGAGCAGTACGGCGGCGAATTCCCGCGCAGTGTCGAGCAGCTCACCGAGCTGCCGGGCATCGGCCGCTCCACCGCCGGCGCCATCGCCAGCATCAGCATGGGCATCCGGGCACCGATCCTGGACGGTAACGTCAAGCGCGTGCTGGCACGCTTCACCGCCCAGGCCGGCTACCCCGGCGAACCCAAGGTGGCCAATGCGCTATGGGCCACCGCCGAGCGCTTTACCCCCCAGCAACGCGCCAACCACTACACCCAGGCCATGATGGACATGGGCGCCACGCTGTGCACCCGCAGCAAGCCCAGTTGCCTGATCTGCCCCTTGCAGCGCGGCTGCGAAGCGCACCTGCACGGTGAAGAAACCCGCTACCCCGAGCCCAAACCGCGCAAGGCCCTGCCGCAGCGGCGCACGCTGATGCCGCTGCTGGCCAACCACGAAGGCGCCATCCTGCTTTATCGCCGCCCCTCCAGCGGCCTGTGGGGTGGCCTGTGGAGCCTGCCGGAGCTGGACGCCATCGAACAGCTCGATGACCTGGCGTATCAGCATGGCCTGCGCCTGGCCGACAGCCGTGCGCTAGACGGCCTGACCCACACGTTCAGCCACTTCCAGCTGGCAATCGAGCCGTGGCTGGTGCGCGTCGACCCGGTCGGCCAGCACGTGGCCGAGCCTGACTGGCTCTGGTATAACCTGGCCACCCCGCCGCGCCTGGGCCTCGCCGCCCCGGTCAAGAAGCTGCTCAAACGCGCGGCCGACGAACTGATTGCAGGAGACGCCCGATGACCCGCACCGTGATGTGCCGCAAGTACAAAGAACAACTGCCAGGCCTTGAGCGCCCGCCGTACCCTGGCGCCAAGGGCCAGGACATTTACGAACATATCTCGCAGCAAGCCTGGGCCGACTGGCAGAAGCACCAGACCATGCTGATCAACGAGAAGCGCCTGAACATGATGAACGCCGAGGACCGCAAGTTCCTCCAGGGCGAGATGGACAAGTTTTTTGCCGGCGAAGACTACGCCCAGGCGGAAGGCTACGTTCCACCGGCCGAATGACCCCAAAAATCGTAAGCGACGGAATTAATTTAAAATTTTTTCAAAAAGTCGTTGACGAGCGGTCTGGAAATCTATTTAATTCACCTCGTCGCCCAGATAGCTCAGTCGGTAGAGCAGAGGATTGAAAATCCTCGTGTCGGCGGTTCGACTCCGTCTCTGGGCACCACCTTCAGCTTCTGGTGGTTGCAAAGTTACCCGAAGCGACACAAGAAACCCGCCCAGTGCGGGTTTTTTGTTGTCTGCGCTTTTTACACCAGCTCGGCAGATTCATCTGCGTAAGCGGCCAGCCCCTTCGCCGTTGACTAGCATCAACATGCTATCACTCGCTCAGACTCACAATTGCAGGTGGACATTAGACCGACCTGGCAAGGACCACCATGAGCGAAGAATCCTCCCCCCTGCTCCCCTCCTCCGGCGAGCCCACCTCCGCACCCACACCTCGCCCTCGCCGCCCGCGCCAACGCAAACCCGAACCTTCCATTACCCGGGTCAGCCAGCAGCCAACCGCACTGGAAGTGGCCAGCGCGCCAAAAGGCAGCAATGAAGACAGCACCTCGGCGCGCCTGCCGGCCAACTACCCCTACCGCACCCGCATGCGTCGCCAGGAATACGAAAAGGCCAAGCATGCGCTGCAGATCGAGCTGCTGAAGGTACAAAGCTGGGTCAAGGACACCGGCCAGCGCGTGGTGATCCTGTTCGAGGGGCGTGACGCCGCGGGCAAGGGTGGCACCATCAAGCGCTTCATGGAGCACCTAAACCCGCGTGGCTCGCGGATCGTCGCGCTGGAAAAGCCGTCCGAGCAGGAGAAGGGCCAGTGGTATTTCCAGCGTTACATCCAGCACCTGCCCACGGCCGGTGAAATGGTGTTCTTCGACCGCTCCTGGTACAACCGCGCCGGGGTCGAGAAGGTGATGGAGTTCTGCACCCCACTGCAGTACCTGGAATTCATGCGCCAGGCGCCGGACCTAGAGCGCATGCTGTGCAACAGCGGCATCCTGCTGTTCAAGTACTGGTTCTCGGTGAACCGTGAAGAGCAACTGCGCCGATTCATTTCCCGTCGCGACGACCCGCTCAAGCACTGGAAGCTCTCGCCCATCGACATCAAGTCGCTGGACAAATGGGACGACTACACCGCCGCCAAAGAAGCGATGTTCTTCCATACCGACACGGCCGACGCACCGTGGACCGTCATCAAGTCCGATGACAAGAAGCGGGCGCGGATCAATTGCATCCGGCATTTCCTGCATTCGCTGGATTACCCAGGGAAGGACCACAGTGTGGCCCATGCGCCGGACCCGATGCTGGTCGGCCGCGCTTCGCGTGACTTCGAGGAAGACGAAGGGTCTGCGCTTGCCAGTTGAATGGCTGCGGGCTGCTGCGCAGCCCATCGCCGGCAGTCAGCGGTTATAGGCAACACTTGGGTTTCGCAGGCAACTGCGCTTCAATACGCGCAATTTCGGACACACCCAAGGATTCGCCCATGGCCACCCCTACCAAGCAACAGAAACGCGCCAAACGCGCTGCCAGCAAGGCCAAGCAAAACCGCATGGTGCGCAGCGGCCAGGCCGTCAAGACCAGCGCCGGCGACAGCGCCAGCATCGAACAGGTGTTCAACAAGGCCATGGAGTCGGACAGCTATAAAGAGCTGTTCGTGAAGATGAAGGCGGCGCAGGAAACCAGCCTAGTTGCGATGATCTCGGTGTTCCTGGTCGACCCGCTGCTGGCACTGGTGCTCAAGGGCCACAAGGAAGAGCACGCCACCGACTACATCGTGCTGGTGTTCAACGCCTACCGCACCTGGCTCGATGGCGCCGACGAAGACACCACCATGGCCTGGCTGGAAAGCGACGAGTTCCAGGAGGCCTATATCACCGCTTCCGAGCTGGTCGCCAAGCAGCAGCAACAGCAGAAGCAGTTCGGCTAAAGCTCACCGACCCTATCGCCAGCGCGAACAAGGATAGGGCCGCACAGACAAACAAAAAGGCCGCGCCCTACCCAGGACGCGGCCTTTTCATTACAGCCAGCGCGGATCAGTTATCCAGCGCCACCCGCCCAGCAGCTCCACGCTTGCGATGCACCAGCAAGCCTGCCGCCACAACACCCACGCTCAGCAACGCAGTCGCAATGATCTCCGCGCGGTGATCCTCACGCAGCGCCATCACCACCAGCACGGCAACGATGAAGGCAATGGTGGCCCAGGTCAGCCCCGGGAACAGCCACATCTTGAAGGCAATCTTCTCACCACGGGCTTCCCGCTGGCTGCGCATGCGCAACTGCGAAATGGCGATCACCAGGTACACCAGCAGCGCGATCGCGCCAGAGCTGGCCAGCAGGAACTCGAACACCTGGGCCGGCGCCACGTAGTTGGCGAACACGCACAGGAACGCTGCAGCAGTCGACAGCAGTACCGCCACATGCGGGGTCGACGCCTTGGTGGTGCGCTGCGCGATAGCCGGCGCATCGCCACGCTTGCTCAGCGAGAACAGCATGCGCGAAGAGGTGTACAGCGCCGAGTTCAGGCAACTGGTCACAGCGATCAGCACGACGATGTCGACGATCAGCTTGGCATTGGGCACGCCGATGCGGCTCAGCACGGTCTGGTAGGAACCGGTCTCGGCCAACGCCGGATCGTTCCACGGTACCAGGGCCACCACCAGGAAGATCGACACCAGGTAGAACAGGCAGATACGCCAGATCACCGAATTGGTGGCGCGGCTGATCTGCTTGCCCGGGTCTTTCGATTCGGCGGCAGCGATGGTGACGATTTCAGTGCCCATGAACGAGAACATGGTGGTCAGCATGGCCGCCAGCACAGCGCCCAGGCCGTTCGGCATGAAGCCCTGGGTATCGAACAGGTGGCTGGCCCCGCTGACCTGGCTGCCTGGCACCAGGCCAAACATGGCGATGCAGCCGACCACGATGAAGCCGATGATTGCCAGTACCTTGAGCAGCGCGAACCAGAACTCGAACTCACCGTAGTTTTTCACGCTGCACAGGTTGGTCAGGGTCAGCGCCAGGGTGATCAGCAGGGAGAACGCCCACAGATCGACGGCGGGGAACCAGGCATGCAGGATCGCAGCCGCCGCGTTGGCCTCCAGCGGGATCACCAGCACCCAGAACCACCAGTACAACCAACCAATGGTGAAACCGGCCCAGCGGCCAATGGCGCGGTCGGCATAGGTGGAGAACGAGCCGGTGTCTGGCGAGGCGATAGCCATCTCACCAAGCATGCGCATCACCAGCACCACCAGCGTACCGGCGGCGGCATAGGCCAGCAGTACGGCAGGGCCGGCAGCAGCGATGGCGTGGCCGGAGCCGACGAACAGACCGGCGCCGATGACGCCAGCAATGGACAGCATGGTCACATGCCGTTGTTTGAGCCCCTGAGCGAGGTCATTGGAATTGTTACCGCTCATAAAACTACCTTTGTAAGGAGTGGACCACCCGATTGCTGGACGAAGCGGGCCTGGGGTTGGTTTAGGCACCGCTGCAATCGGCGGTTTCCAGACGGCAATAAGCGGGCCATGTGCTGAATGCATTCGTCAGATAAACCTGGCGACCCGCAAGGCACGCGGCTTGCCGGGCATTCGGCCAAACTTTGACCGAATGCTCGCCAAATCCACATGCCAAGTTTGGATTACGGAAATACCCACTTACAAACGCACCAAAGGTGCTCCTCGGTAACACCCTTGCACCGCTGCAACGCATAAAAGTGCAACCCAGGTACAACCCCAAGGCCGTCAACTGCCGCGTGCAGGTGAACCTGTTGCCCCCAGGGTTGGGTACAATCCCCCGGCGCAGGCGCTGGCTGCGGGCAGGCGTTTATGCGCGAAAGGGGCAAAATAGCTTCCAAGCGCAGGCCAAAACTGGCACCATCGCGCCTTTTTTCATCAAGGCTCTGGAGCTGGGCGAGACCTTCGCGGACATCTGCGCGACGTTGCACTGCAGCGATGCGACAAACTGCCCCGGCATTGCCCCGAGCCCCCCGCGCCCCTGTTGGCCGCCATAATGCCGCTATGCTAGCTTGGCGCACGCCAGGAAGGCCGCCAACAGCTGGGAACGCACCCGAACACATGAGGACCGCACATGGCCCAGGCCACGCCCGCGCTGGAAATCCGCAATCTGCACAAACGCTACGGCGACCAGGAAATTCTCAAGGGCATTTCGCTGACTGCGCGCGATGGTGACGTGATCTCCATTCTGGGATCGTCCGGCTCCGGCAAGTCCACGCTGCTGCGCTGCATCAACCTGCTGGAAAACCCGCACAAGGGCGAGATCATCGTCGCCGGTGAGTCGCTCAAGCTCAAGGCCGCCAAGAACGGCGACCTGGTTGCCGCCGACAACCGCCAGATCAACCGCCTGCGCAGCGAAATCGGCTTCGTCTTCCAGAACTTCAACCTGTGGCCGCACATGTCGGTGCTCGACAACATCATCGAGGCGCCGCGCCGTGTGCTTGGCCAGAGCAAGGCCGAAGCCATCGAAGCCGCCGAAGCGCTGTTGAACAAGGTCGGCATCTACGAAAAACGCCACAGCTACCCCGCCCAGCTTTCCGGTGGCCAGCAGCAACGCGCTGCCATCGCCCGCACCCTGGCCATGCGCCCCAAGGTCATCCTGTTCGACGAGCCAACCTCGGCGCTCGATCCGGAAATGGTCCAGGAAGTGCTTAACGTTATCCGCGCACTGGCCGAAGAAGGCCGTACCATGCTGCTGGTGACGCACGAGATGAACTTTGCCCGCCAGGTGTCCAGTGAAGTGGTCTTCCTGCACCAGGGCCTGGTTGAAGAGCAAGGATCGCCGCAGCAGGTCTTCGAGAACCCGACCTCGGCGCGTTGCAAGCAATTCATGTCCAGCCACCGCTAATGGAGCAACACGAATGCAGACCTATAAGAAATTCCTCCTGGCCGCTGCCGCCACCCTGGTTTTCTCGGCCAATGCCATGGCAGCCGAAAAACTGAAAATGGGCATCGAGGCGGCCTACCCGCCGTTCAACAACAAGGATGCCAGCGGCCAGGTGGTCGGCTTCGACAAAGACATCGGCGACGCCCTGTGCGCCAAGATGAAAGTCGAGTGCGAAGTGGTCACCTCGGACTGGGACGGCATCATCCCCGCCCTGAACGCCAAGAAGTTCGACTTCCTGATCTCTTCGCTGTCGATCACCGACGAGCGCAAGCAGGCCGTTGACTTCACCGACCCGTACTACTCCAACAAGCAGCAGTTCATCGCGCCGAAAAACGTCGACTTCAAGACCGACCGCGCCTCGCTCAAAGGCAAGACCATCGGTACCCAGCGCGCAACCCAGGCTGCAACCTGGCTGGACGACAACGGCGGCATGGACGGCGAGTTCAAGGTCAACCTGTACGACGGCCAGGAAAACGCCTACCTGGACCTGACCTCCGGCCGCCTTGACGCCATCCTGGCCGACAAGTACGCCAACTACGACTGGCTGAAGTCCGACGCTGGCAAGAACTTCGAGTTCAAGGGTGAGCCGGTCAACGAAAGCGACAAGGTCGGCATCGCTGTACGCAAGGGTGACGATGAGCTGCGCAACAAGCTCAACGCCGCGCTGAAGGAAATCGTCGCCGACGGCACCTACAAGAAGATCAACGACAAGTACTTCCCGTTCAGCATCTATTGATTCGCCCCGACAGGCATCGCCGCCATGGCGATGCCTGTCCCTTGAACAAACCTACCCATGAATATTGATCTTTACGGATTCGGTCCGGCCCTTTTGGCCGGCACGCTGATGACCGTCAAACTGGCGCTGTCGGCCCTCTGTCTGGGGCTGGTACTGGGGCTGCTTGGCGCCCTGGCGAAAACATCGCCCTACAAGCCGCTGCAGTGGCTTGGTGGTTTCTACTCCACCCTGGTGCGCGGCGTACCCGAATTGCTCTGGGTGCTGCTGATCTACTTTGGCACCGTCAACCTGATGAACCGGATTGGCGACGCCCTGAACATGCCCGGCCTGGAACTTAGCGCGTTCGCCGCAGGCGTTATCGCCCTGGGCTTGTGCTTCGGCGCCTACGCCACCGAAGTGTTCCGTGGCGCCATCCTCGCCATCCCCAAGGGCCACCGTGAAGCGGGCACCGCCCTGGGCCTGTCCAAGGGGCGGATCTTCACCCGGCTGATCCTGCCGCAGATGTGGCGTATCGCCCTGCCCGGCCTTGGCAACCTGTTCATGATCCTGATGAAGGACACCGCGCTGGTGTCGGTCATCGGCCTTGAAGAAATCATGCGCCACGCGCAAATCGGCGTGACCGTGACCAAGCAGCCGTTCACCTTCTACATGGTCGCGGCCTGCATCTACCTGAGCCTGACCATCGTGGCCATGACCGGCATGCACTTCATGGAAAAACGCGCCGCTCGCGGCTTTGCGAGGGCCGAACAATGAATTGGGAAGTGATCATCAAGTGGCTGCCGCGCCTGGCGCAGGGCGCCACCCTGACCCTGGAGCTGGTCGCCATCGCGGTCGTCGCCGGGTTGATCCTGGCCATCCCGCTGGGCATCGCCCGCTCGTCGCGCCACTGGTACGTGCGCGCCCTGCCCTACGGCTACATCTTCTTCTTCCGCGGCACGCCGCTGCTGGTGCAGTTGTTCCTGGTCTACTACGGCCTGGCGCAGTTCGATGTGGTGCGTTCGAGCAGCCTGTGGCCCTACCTGCGCGATCCGTTCTGGTGCACGGTGCTGACCATGACCCTGCACACCGCCGCCTACATTGCCGAAATCCTGCGCGGTGCGCTGCAGGCCATCCCCAAGGGTGAGATCGAAGCAGCGCGGGCGCTGGGCATGTCGCGCGGCAAGACGCTGTTCTACATCATGCTGCCGCGGGCAACCCGCATCGGCTTGCCGGCCTACAGCAACGAAGTGATCCTGATGCTCAAGGCCAGCGCCCTGGCCAGTACCGTCACCTTGCTGGAACTGACCGGCATGGCGCGGACCATCATCGCCCGGACCTACCTGCCGGTGGAGATCTTCTTCGCCGCCGGGGTGTTCTACCTGGTGATCTCGTTCGTGCTGGTGCAAGGTTTCAAGCTGCTGGAGCGCTGGTTGCGCGTTGACGCCTGCCAGGGCCGTTGAACCCCATCGCCGGCAAGCAGGCTCCCACCAGGGCAGTGATACACCTGTGGGAGCGCCTTGCCGGGGTAAGGCCCTCCCACTGACCCACTGGCTGAACCCATGCCCACGTTCCTCCACAGCCACCCTATAAGCGACCGCTTCCAGGCCCTCGACCAGTTCCTGATCGAGCACCAGGCGCTGTGGAAACCCAGGCCCTTCACTGCCCTGCGCCTGGAATGGGAAACCGCACACCCCGAACTCGCCGCCCACCTGCGCCAGTGCTCCCTGGCCGATGCCGAAGCTGAACCTGCCCCGCACACCCTGCCCGCGCCCTTCCCCCAGCTGGCCCAGCAAGCCCAACAGCTCAGTGCCCTGGGCGACCTGCCCGACACCGGCCTTGCACCTGCCCGCCACCGCCTCGACGTCAACGTCCCAGGCCGCAAATGGCAGCAGATCGAAGCCTTCAGCCGCCGCCTGAGCTTTCGCACACAGACCCACCACTGGCTGGACTGGTGTTCGGGCAAGGGCTACCTCGGCCGCCGCCTTCTGCAACCTGGCCAGCACCTGACTTGCCTGGAATACGACGCAAACCTGGTCGCCGCAGGCCAGGCGCTGAGTGATCACCACCACTTGCCCGCCACCCACGTGCACCAGGATGTAATGGCTGCGGACAGCCGCCGCCATCTCGACCGCGACAAAAGCGTGGTGGCCCTGCACGCCTGCGGCGACCTGCATGTGCATCTGCTGCGCGTAGCCAGCGAGCAAGGCTGCCGCCACCTTGCCGTGGCCCCCTGCTGCTACAACCGCACCCAGGGCGAGCACTACCAACCGATGTCCGCCGCCGCGCAACGCTCGCTGCTGCAGCTGTCGATTATCGACCTTGGCCTGCCATTGAGTGAAACCGTCACGGCTGGTGCGCGGGTCCGCCACCAGCGTGATCGGTCCATGGCCAGGCGCCTGGGTTTCGACCTGCTGCAACGCCAGCAGCGCCAGTGCGATGAGTACCTGCCAACCCCCTCCCTGCCGGTGGCATGGCTGGAGAAACCCTTCGAACAATATTGCCGCGACCTGGCCGACCAGCGCCAACTGGAACTGACCTTAAACCCCGACTGGGACGCCCTGGAGGCGGCCGGCTGGCAACGCCTGGCCGAGGTGCGCAACCTCGAACGGGTACGCAACCTGTTCCGCAGGCCACTGGAGCTGTGGCTGGTGCTCGACCGTGCGCTGTTCCTGCAGGAACAAGGCTATGCGGTACGCGTTGGCACGTTCTGCGACTACCCGCTCACACCACGCAACCTGTTGCTGCTTGCCGAACGCGACCGTTAGCCACAGCACAACCTGTGGATAAGTCTGTGAACAAGCTTGTGATGACTGGTTGGAGCCAAGCGCTATTTCAGCCCAGGCGCTTATTCCCAAAGGGGCTGCAAGCCCAGTAAAAACAGGCGTTTGCGCAAAGACAGGCGGTACGCAGCGGCGGCATGCCTTTCGCGCACGGCGATAATGCCTCTTGTGCATAAACAAAATTTCGATTAGGCAAACGCCGCTGGATCTGTACAGCCGCTGCGTGCTTGTGGGAGCTGCTTGCCGTTGATGAGGCCGACACAGACAAACAAGATTGCTGCTCCCACAAGGGCCTTTTAACTCAATGCGCTTTGTTCTTGGCCATTTCAATATCGTTCATCAATGCCTTGGCCAGCGCGCTGAGATAATCCGCAGCGCCGAGTAGCTTGTGGTCATCCTCCATGTCGCCTTCGCGCACCAGGTGCTTGATGTAGCCCAGCAGCACGGACACTTGTTCATAGGCATGGTCGACAGGGATGCCGGCCTGTACGCGGAACAGCCCCAGCGGCGGGTTGCCGACTTCAAGAAACGATTCGATGCCGGCGGTGGTGATGGGCTTTGCTTCACTCATGACCGCGCCCCCTTTTCCTGAGCGTCTTCCAAACGGCGCTTTGCATGTTCGGCCAGGACGCACGCCGAATCGGCCGCATGGGCAGCGTTTGCCAGCAGGTTGAGGCCGGGCACGCCGGCGTTGTCACGGCAATGGTTATCGAGGGTTTCGGCTACCACACGCATGAGCTCGCAGGCGTGGGCGATGGCGTCGCGGGGAGAGATGTCGCTGTGGATGGTGAAATAGGGGGTGGAAATGAGGGGGCGGGGTGGATCGGGAACGATTTTCTTCATGATTGAATCCTTATTCCGATGGAGATGCATGCCACCCGAATCTTTCTCACGGATTTGGGTGGCAGCCGTACACGGGGTGAGAAACCGAGGGAATAAGGAAGCTCGGCCAGACCGAAGCCTGCCCGTGTACGGCCACCATAGGCTACCGCTCATTCACAATCGGGTTCTCACACCCGGTCACCAGGAAATTGGCGACCCAGGAACGTTATCCTTGGGCCATTCCCCCGCCAACAATGAAGCTTCGGTAGCGCACGTAGGATAATTCCCAAACCAATCGAACATGAAGCATTTGGTTTCAATTTCAGAAATACCCTACAGAGGGGCCTAAACCCGGGCTGCGCAGTCAACACAATGCCAGTGAATGCGCCGCGAACCCGGTTTAACGGTGTATCATCCGCCCCCCAAATCTTAAAAAGCTACGTCGCGCGCTGCCCGCCAGCGCCGCGACCGTCTGGCGTTGCGCCAGAACCGACATGGACTAACGGAATTAGACATCGTGCACCAAGCCAAGCCCCTTGCCCTGCTGTCCCTCGCCCTGGCCCTGACCGCCTGCGCCAGCGACCCTGCGCCCCATCACACCAGCACCCTGGACTGGAACACCCCAGGCATGCAATTGGGTGGCGACAACGGCCTGCCCCTGCGCGTCGAAAGCCCCTGCCGCAAGCGCGGCTGCGACAACGACAAGCTGTTTTTCAACCCGGGTAAGACCGAGCCAAGCGTCAATACCATCCACCGTGGCTGGTAGGAAAATTCTCCTTTTAGGCCGGTGACTTAGGTCATTTGCGCTTATTCGAAAGGAAGTGGTTTACAGGCGCCAACCGATCGCTATAATGACGCCCCATTGCCGGTATAGCTCAGATGGTAGAGCAACTGACTTGTAATCAGTAGGTCCCGGGTTCGATTCCTGGTGCCGGCACCATATAAGGTTCCATAGAAAGCTTTCAAAATCTCTGGAACCCCCGAAAAACCCGCCTTCTGGCGGGTTTTTTCGTTTTGGCGTTCCGTCGGATTCCGAGGGTAGCCAGCGCTAATAAGGGTACTTTTAAGGATACCTACCAATTCGACATTGGAAAGTACCCTTATGGCTCGCACAACGGCTCCCCTTACCGACAACGCCTGCCGCACTGCAAAGGCTCGCGAACGTGAGTACAAGCTTTTTGACGGCGATGGTCTTTACCTCCTCGTGAAGCCCAACGGTCGCAAAGGCTGGCGGCTCAGGTACGTGAAGCCCGATGGTCGCGAGGGCCTGACCTCACTCGGCAATTACCCGGTGGTCGGGCTGGCTGACGCTCGCCACAAGCGCTTCGAGCTCAAACAGCAGCTCGCCAACGGCATTGACCCTATCCAGTCCAAGCAGCAGGCCAAGGTGCAGGCCGTAATCAATGGCCGTACCTTCGAAAGCGTTGCGCTCGATTGGTATGCCGGGATGGTGCCGAAGTGGGCGCCGGGCCACGCCAAGACTGTACTCAGCCGGTTGAAGACTCATGTATTCCCTTTGCTCGGTGCCAGGGCAATCGTTGAGTTGGACACCCACGACCTCATGCAGCCACTGGAAGCCGTGACGAAGCGCGGCACCATCGACGTGGCGCTCAGGATCAAGAACTACCTGCAAAGCATCATGCGCGAAGCCAAACGGCTGCGGCTGATCACGACGAACCCGGCCCACGACCTCGATGGCTCAATCAGAGCACCACGGGTTACACATCGACCCGCACTACCCTTATCGCGGCTGCCAGAGCTACAGGCGCGCATCGACGACTACAATGGTCGCCCACTCACACGCCTTACCGTGATGCTGTCGCTGCACGTGTTCGTACGCTCCAGCGAGCTGCGCTTCGCCCGCTGGAACGAGTTCGACCTCAAGCGCGGCATCTGGGAAATCCCCGATACCCGCCCGGCGCTGGATGGTGTGCCATTTTCCACAAGGGGTACAAAGATGGCCGGGGACATCCACGTTGTACCCTTATCGCCGCAGGCAGTGGCCTTGCTTGAGCAGATCCACACGATCACCGGAAAATTCGACCTGGTATTCGCTGGGGATGCCAAGCCATGGAAACCGATGTCCGAAAACACGGTGAATGCCGCGCTCAGGACGATGGGTTACGACACCAAGGTCGATATATGCGGCCACGGGTTCCGAGCCATGGCGTGCAGTGCGCTGGTCGAGTCCGGGCTGTGGTCGGAGACGGCCATCGAACGGCAGATGAGCCACAAGGAACGCAACAACGTGCGGGCCGCTTATACCCACAAGGCCGAGTTCCTCGAAGAGCGCCGGATGATCATGACGTGGTGGAGCCGGTTTCTGGAGGCGAACCGCGAGGACCATGTGACGCCGCATGAGTTTGCCAAGCAAACGGGCGAGAACGTCACGCGCCTGCGCAGTGCCAAAAGGACCGAGTAACCCGCCGCACCACCACTTCAAACTCGCTGTGAAGTTACCCACAGCACCGCATGAGGCTCCTCCGCGCGGGTCCTTTCAAACGGGGCTGCAAAGCCGCCCCGTTTAAAAGGACCATACCTAAGAAAAAAACTGCACTGGAAAGAGACGGGCGCTCCTGACACTGCTGCAGCCCTGATCGCACATGGCTCAGCGGCAATTCCCCTCGTGACAATTGGCGTGACAAACGCCCATGTCACCAGCAACAGCCATGCAGATGATGGTGCCGCAGACGAGGGAATGGACTGCACCTGACTGACAGTCGGGCATGCCCCGGTCATCGCATTGCTGCGTTCACCCGACTCAGGATCTCGCTGCACTGGTCTCGTCAGCCAATGCAGCCTCCACCCGCCCACCGGTAACGGTGCTCAGGAGGCCAGATCATGAGATGCCCTCGCTCCCGGACGTAGGGAGCCGCCAGTCCCACGTTAGAGGACATCCCCACAGGTCGCAGGGGCCTTGATCCCTGATTACACTCAACATTCTTGGCGGGATGACGTGGGACGGTAAATGACTTCTAATGCAGCAACATGTTGGAGCTACTCAGAAGCCTAGACCTGACTAGGCTGAGGAGATGATCAAGAAAGAAAGCCCGGACAGCGAGCAATCATAAAAAGGTGATAGTAGGTGTCATTGATCAGTGGAGATTGATGATTATCAACCGATCTCTCTCACTATTTACGAGTGAAAAAGTATGAAAACAGCAAGTATCTCTAAAGTAAATTTTTCTGGATATAAAGCTTTTAAAGATCCTCAAGAGCTAACAATCAGCCCACTATCAATAATTTTCGGGTACAACAACTCTGGAAAAAGTGCAATTATAAGATTACTTCCTATGCTAGCTGCAAGCTTCTCGCAATCGAAACGACCCACATTTATAAAAAGCCATCTAGACTACACCGCACCGTGCTTGCGAGGAGCAACTTTCAAGAACATTGTTAATGCTTATAGCAACAAAATGTCATTCGGAATAGAATGGGATGACAGTGAGTCTCTTAACTTTGAAATTAAGCAGCAAGGCTTTGATGAAGAATCTATAACATTCATAACATTTGGAGAAAAATGCGACTCTCAAATAATGCACCACACATATATCGAAGGACTTGACGAGGACAAGGGACCAGAGCAATACGAACTACAAGACAGCCCAACCAAGAAAGTGAAACTAAACAATTTTTCAGTTTTTGATTTGGGATCACCTGAAGCCCCTGTTCATCAATCAATCCACTCGAAGCTAGAAAAATTATCTACATCCATATTCTGGTTGAATGCAATTAGATCCCAGCCTCCACGAGAGTTTGTCATTGACGCAAGCACCCCAAAGGGCATTAAATATGACGGCACCGGCACAGCAGAGACAATTTGGAATTTAGCCAAGACTAAAAGCCCAGCATTCGACGCCATTAACTCGTGGCTTGATGAAACTTGTGGGAGAGTAATTGAGCTAGGTGTTTTATCGCAGAGTACAAATAACGAACGTATTGTTTCGAAGCTTGAAACCATATCTTCATCAGAGACACCAGGCAATACTCCCATCAGAATCCCTATCCTAGATTCTGGAGAGGGGATATCGCAAGCACTACCGGTGGTAACACTTTGCGCTCAGGCAGCATATGGAGAACTGGGAACAAACCCTATTATTATGCTTGAGCAGCCAGAATTACATTTACATCCAAAAGCAATTGTCACGTTAGCGAATTTTTTCATAAAGTGCATTAAGGAAAACACGAGAGCTAAATTCATCATAGAAACTCACTCCGAAAGCCTGCTTCTAGCAATGCAAAC
>NZ_BCBH01000042.1:0-38764 GCF_001320525.1 Pseudomonas sp. NBRC 111131
CGTCGTAGCCAAAATCATCGAGTAATCACTCGACCGATTGAAAAAACCCCCGCTCAGCGGGGGTTTTTTTTATTGGGTTGACACTAAATTGGGGCGTCTATAGAATCACGCCTCCTTTTAGCGGGCGTAGTGCGTCCGTTGGGAACAGCCTGGAGTCTGAAATCCAATGCAAAATCAGCAAATCCGTATCAGGTTGAAGGCTTTCGACCATCGCCTGATCGACCAATCCACCCAGGAAATCGTGGAAACCGCGAAACGTACTGGTGCACAAGTGCGTGGTCCTATTCCACTGCCTACCCGCAAAGAGCGTTTCACCGTTCTGGTCTCCCCGCACGTCAACAAAGACGCGCGTGACCAGTACGAGATTCGCACTCATAAGCGTGTTCTGGACATCGTCCAGCCAACGGATAAAACCGTTGACGCGCTGATGAAGCTTGATCTGGCGGCAGGTGTGGAAGTACAGATCAGCCTCGGCTAAGACTTCGGTCTAGTCGTGTAACGCTCTGAAATGGGCGGCCATAGCGGGTGAAAGCCCCGTACACTCATGAGGTTTACAACATGACTATTGGTGTAATCGGTCGCAAATGCGGTATGACCCGCATTTTCACCGAAGAAGGTGTCTCCATTCCGGTCACGGTCATTGAGATCGAGCCGAATCGCGTCACCCAGTTCAAAACTGAAGAAACCGATGGCTACCGTGCAGTGCAAGTCACTGTCGGCGAGCGTCGTGCTTCGCGTGTGACTGCCGCTCAGGCAGGCCACTTCGCCAAGGCCAACGTTGCCGCTGGTCGCGGTGTTTGGGAGTTCCGTCTTGAAGAAGGCGATTTCCAGGCTGGCGATCTGATCAAAGCTGAACTCTTCACTGCAGGCCAGCTGGTAGACGTTACTGGTCAGTCCAAAGGTAAAGGCTTCGCCGGTACCATCAAGCGCTGGAACTTCCGTGGCCAGGACAACACCCACGGTAACTCCGTGTCGCACCGTGTCCCAGGTTCCATCGGCCAGTGCCAGACTCCTGGTCGTGTGTTCAAGGGCAAGAAAATGTCCGGTCACATGGGCGCCGAGCGCGTGACTGTTCAGTCCCTGGAAGTAGTTCGCGTAGACGCTGAACGCAACCTGCTGCTGGTCAAGGGTGCCGTTCCTGGCGCTACTGGCGGCGACGTGGTTGTACGTCCAGCTGTCAAGGCTCGCGGTTAAGGGGAAACTGACATGCAACTTAATGTAAATGACGCTCAGGCGATCGAAGTTTCCGAACTGACCTTCGGTGGCGAATTCAACGAGACGCTGGTACACCAAGCAGTCGTGGCCTACATGGCCGGCGGCCGCCAGGGCACCAAGCAGCAGAAGACCCGTTCCGACGTGGCTGGTGGCGGTAAGCGCCCATGGCGTCAGAAGGGTACTGGCCGTGCTCGTGCTGGTACCACTCGTGGTCCGATCTGGCGTGGCGGTGGTGTAACCTTCGCAGCTCGCCCTCAAGATCACTCGCAGAAGCTCAACAAGAAGATGTACCGCGCAGCCCTGCGCTCCATCCTCGCTGAGCTGGTGCGTAGCGACCGTCTGGTCGTGGTTCAGGACTTCGCTGTTGAAGCGCCGAAAACCAAAGATCTGCTGAACAAGCTGAACGGCATGGGTCTGAACGACGTTCTGATCGTTTCGGACGCTGTTGATCAGAACCTGTACCTGGCTGCTCGTAACCTGCCGCACGTTGATGTCCGTGACGTACAAGGTTCCGACCCGGTCAGTCTGATCGCATACGAGAAAGTGTTGATCACTGTCTCGGCCGTGAAGAAATTCGAGGAGCTGCTGGGATGAACCAGGAACGCGTATTCAAAGTCCTCCTTGGCCCGCACGTTTCCGAGAAGGCTACCGTTCTGGCTGAGAAAAAAGGCCAGTTCGTATTCAAGGTTGCTACCGATGCAACCAAGCTGGAAATCAAGAAAGCTGTCGAAGGCCTGTTCAACGTAAAAGTTGAAAACGTGTCGACTGTTAACGTTCTGGGTAAAACCAAGCGTACCGCACGTGGTCTGGGCAAGCGTAATGACTGGAAGAAGGCGATCGTCTCCCTTCAGCCAGGCCAAGATCTCGATTTCAGCAGCAGTGCTGAGTAAGGAAGGGGTGCATCATGGCAATCGTTAAATGCAAACCGACTTCCCCTGGCCGCCGTTTCGTGGTCAAGGTGGTCAACCAGGAGCTGCACAAAGGCGCTCCTCACGCACCGCTGATCGAGAAAAAATCGAAGTCTGGTGGTCGTAACAACAATGGCCGCATCACCACTCGTCACGTTGGTGGTGGTCATAAGCAGCATTACCGTCTGGTCGACTTCCGTCGCAACGACAAAGATGGCATCCCTGCCACTGTCGAGCGTATCGAATACGACCCGAACCGTACTGCTCACATCGCCCTGCTGTGCTACGCAGACGGTGAGCGTCGCTACATCATCGCCCCTAAAGGCGTGAGCGCTGGCGACCAGCTGATCGCAGGTGCCCTGGCCCCAATCAAGGCCGGTAACTCCCTGCAGCTGCGCAACATCCCAGTAGGTAGCACCATTCACGGCATCGAACTGAAGCCGGGTAAAGGTGCTCAGATCGCTCGTTCCGCTGGTGCTTCGGCTCAGCTGATCGCTCGTGAAGGCGTCTACGTGACTCTGCGTCTGCGTTCCGGTGAGATGCGTAAAGTACTGGCTGAGTGCCGTGCGACCCTGGGCGAAGTCTCGAACTCCGAGCACAGCCTGCGTTCGCTGGGTAAAGCGGGTGCCAAACGCTGGCGCGGCGTTCGCCCAACCGTTCGTGGTGTTGCCATGAACCCGGTTGACCACCCACATGGTGGTGGTGAAGGTCGTACCTCCGGTGGTCGTCATCCGGTATCGCCATGGGGCTTCCCAACCAAGGGTGCTAAAACCCGTGGTAATAAGCGTACCGACAACATGATCGTCCGTCGTCGCAAGTAACTAGAGGGATACGACAGTGCCACGTTCTCTGAAAAAAGGTCCTTTTATCGATCTTCACCTGCTGAAGAAGGTCGAAGTGGCGGTGGAGAAGAACGATCGCAAGCCAGTTAAAACCTGGTCGCGCCGTTCGATGATCCTGCCACAAATGGTCGGTCTGACCATCGCGGTTCACAACGGTCGCCAACACGTCCCAGTTCTCGTGAACGAAGACATGGTCGGCCACAAACTGGGCGAGTTCGCCGGTACCCGCACCTATCGCGGGCACGTGGCTGACAAGAAAGCCAAGCGTTAAGGGGTAAGGAAATGGAAGTAGCCGCTAAGTTGTCGGGCGCTCGCATCTCCGCCCAGAAAGCCCGCTTGGTCGCCGACCAGATCCGCGGGAAGAAGGTGGGCGAAGCGCTCAACCTGTTGGCCTTCAGCAGCAAAAAAGCCGCTGAAATCATGAAGAAAGTCCTCGAGTCGGCCGTTGCCAACGCCGAACACAACGAAGGCGCAGACGTTGATGACCTGAAGGTCTCCACCGTCTTCGTCAACGAAGGGCGTTCGCTGAAGCGCATCATGCCACGTGCCAAAGGCCGTGCTGATCGCATCGTCAAGCGGTCTTGCCATATCACTGTCAAGGTTGCGGACAAGTAACGGAGTCGATCAGATGGGTCAGAAAGTACATCCCACTGGCATTCGCCTGGGAATCGTCAAGGAGCACACCTCCGTCTGGTACGCAGACGGTGCTACTTACGCAGATTACCTGTTGAAGGATCTGAAAACGCGTGAGTACCTCCAAGACAAACTAAAAAGCGCGTCCGTAAGCCGTATCGATATTCATCGTCCGGCTCAAACTGCACGCATCACCATCCACACCGCTCGTCCCGGTATCGTTATCGGTAAGAAAGGTGAAGATGTCGAGAAGCTGCGTCAGGACCTGACCAAGCAGATGGGTGTGCCTGTGCACATCAACATCGAAGAGATCCGCAAGCCGGAACTCGACGCCATGCTGGTTGCGCAGAGCGTAGCTCAGCAGCTGGAACGCCGCGTAATGTTCCGTCGCGCCATGAAGCGCGCCGTACAGAACGCCATGCGTATTGGTGCCAAGGGCATCAAGATCCAGGTGAGCGGTCGTCTCGGCGGTGCTGAGATTGCTCGTACCGAGTGGTATCGCGAAGGTCGTGTGCCTCTGCACACCCTGCGTGCCGATATCGACTACAACACCTACGAAGCTCACACCACTTACGGTGTGATCGGTGTGAAGGTTTGGATCTTCAAAGGCGAAGTAATTGGTGGTCGCCAAGAAGAACTGAAACCACAAGCACCAGCGCCTCGTAAAAAAGCTGCTAAGTAAGGGGTACGCCAAATGTTGCAACCAAAGCGTACAAAATTCCGCAAGCAGATGACCGGCCACAACCGTGGTCTGGCGCTGCGCGGTAGCAAAGTCAGCTTCGGCGAGTTCGCCCTGAAAGCTGTTGCTCGCGGTCGCCTCACCGCCCGCCAGATCGAGTCGGCACGTCGTGCTCTGACCCGTCACGTAAAACGTGGCGGCAAGATCTGGATCCGTGTGTTCCCGGACAAGCCGATCTCCAAGAAGCCTCTCGAGGTTCGTATGGGTAAAGGTAAGGGCTCCGTGGAATACTGGGTTGCCCAGATTCAGCCAGGCAAAGTCCTGTATGAAATCGAAGGTGTTTCTGAAGAGCTGGCGCGCGAAGCTTTCGCCCTGGCTGCTGCAAAGCTGCCTCTCGCCACCTCCTTTGTTAAGCGGACGGTGATGTGATGAAAGCGAAT
Source organism: Pseudomonas sp. NBRC 111131 (assembly GCF_001320525.1). NCBI lineage: Bacteria > Pseudomonadati > Pseudomonadota > Gammaproteobacteria > Pseudomonadales > Pseudomonadaceae > Pseudomonas > Pseudomonas sp. NBRC 111131. The sequence continues at coordinate 4,718 of NZ_BCBH01000042.1, forward strand.
GAACTTCGTGAAAAATCTGCACAGCAACTGAATGAGCAACTGCTCGGCTTGCTGCGCGACCAGTTCAATCTGCGTATGCAGAAAGCAACTGGCCAGTTGGGGCAGTCGCACCTGCTCTCGCAAGTTAAGCGTGACATCGCTCGCGTGAAAACTGTGCTTAACCAGCAGGCAGGTAAGTGATCATGGCTGAAGCTGAAAAAACCGTCCGTACGCTGACTGGCCGTGTCGTCAGCGACAAAATGGACAAGACCATCACCGTTCTGATCGAGCGTCGCGTTAAGCACCCGATCTACGGTAAATACGTTAAGCGTTCGACTAAGCTGCACGCGCACGACGAATCCAACCAGTGCAAAATCGGCGACAAGGTTTCCATCCGTGAAACCCGTCCGCTGGCCAAGACCAAGTCCTGGGCACTGGTTGAAGTCCTCGAACGCGCTGTTGAAGTCTAAGGGCTAGGGGTCGGAGAAATTTTATGATTCAGACTCAATCCATGCTCGATGTGGCCGATAACAGCGGCGCTCGTCGCGTCATGTGCATCAAGGTACTCGGCGGTTCGCACCGTCGTTATGCTGGCATCGGTGACATCATCAAAGTAACCGTCAAGGAAGCAATTCCGCGCGGTAAGGTCAAAAAAGGCCAGGTGATGACCGCTGTTGTCGTCCGTACCCGTCACGGTGTACGTCGCGCTGACGGTTCCATCATTCGTTTCGACGGCAACGCTGCTGTTCTGCTGAACACCAAGCAAGAGCCGATCGGCACTCGCATCTTCGGGCCAGTGACCCGTGAACTTCGTACTGAGAAGTTCATGAAGATCGTCTCGCTCGCCCCTGAAGTGCTGTAAGGAGATCCGACATGCAAAAGATTCGTCGTGACGACGAGATCATCGTGATCGCCGGCAAAGACAAAGGTAAGCGCGGTAAGGTGCTGAAGGTTCTCGCTGACGACCGTCTGGTCATCGGTGGTGTGAACCTGGTCAAGCGTCATACCAAGCCTAACCCGATGGCGGGCGTTCAGGGCGGTATCGTCGAAAAAGAAGCGCCTCTGCACGCTTCCAACGTTGCCATCTTCAACGGCGAAACCAACAAGGCTGACCGCGTTGGTTTCAAAGTAGAAGACGGTAAGAAAATTCGTGTCTTCAAGTCGACCCAAAAAGCGGTTGATGCTTGAACACTGCTAGGTAGAAGACCATGGCACGACTGAAAGAGATTTACCGGAACGAAATCGCTCCTAAGCTTAAGGAAGAACTTAAGCTGTCGAACGTGATGGAAGTTCCGCGCGTTACCAAGATCACCCTGAACATGGGTCTGGGCGAAGCGATCGGTGACAAGAAAGTCATCGAGCACGCTGTTGCCGACCTGGAGAAGATCACCGGTCAAAAGCCGGTTGTGACCTTCGCTCGTAAATCCATCGCGGGCTTCAAAGTCCGTGAAGGATGGCCGATCGGCGTCAAGGTGACCCTGCGTCGCGAAAAAATGTACGAGTTCCTGGACCGCCTGCTGGCGATCTCCCTGCCTCGGGTCCGCGACTTCCGCGGCCTGAATGCCAAGTCCTTCGATGGTCGTGGCAACTACAGCATGGGCGTGAAAGAGCAGATCATCTTCCCGGAAATCGATTACGACAAGATCGATGCTCTGCGCGGTTTGGACATCACCCTGACCACCACTGCTCGTTCGGATGACGAAGGCCGCGCTCTGCTGCGTGCATTCAAATTCCCGTTCCGCAACTGATTGGAGTAGGAAAATGGCCAAGAAGAGCATGAAAAACCGCGAGCTGAAGCGTCAGCTCACGGTAGCCAAGTTCGCCAAAAAGCGTGCTGAGCTGAAAGCGACCATCGTCAACCTGAACGCCTCTCCTGAAGAGCGTTTCGCTGCCGTTGTCGCTCTGCAGAAGCAGCCACGTGATGCCAGCGCTGCGCGTCTGCGCAACCGTTGCCGCCTGACCGGTCGTCCTCACGGTGTATACCGTAAGTTCGGCCTGGGCCGTAACATGCTGCGTCAAGCTGCAATGCGCGGTGACGTACCAGGCCTGGTCAAGGCCTCCTGGTAATCGCTGCAGGTGTGATCCCGGCGCGAGGGGAGTAATCTTCCGACCGCCGGTGACCTCGCCGAGAAACAAGCCCCTATATGGGGCTTGTTTCGTTTCTGCCTTGTGTCTAGAATGACCGGCTCACCTGAGCCTGGGTTTTTTGACCCTGCCCGTTCAGGTGGTTGTGATAGCCGCAAGGCTAATAATTCTTGTATCAGGAGCATCTAGCCCATGAGTATGCAGGACCCGTTAGCGGACATGCTAACTCGCATCCGTAATGCCCAGATGGCTGAAAAGTCCGTCGTAAGCATGCCTTCCTCCACCCTGAAGGTCGCGGTTGCCAAAGTTCTGAAAGACGAAGGTTACATCGCTGGCTACCAGGTTACTGGTGAGGCCAAGCCGTCCCTGTCGATCGAACTGAAGTACTTCGAAGGCCGTCCGGTCATCGAGGAACTGAAGCGCTCCAGCCGTCCAGGCCTGCGCCAGTACAAGTCCGTCGCAGACCTGCCGAAAGTTCGTGGCGGCCTGGGCGTGTCTATCGTCTCCACCAACAAAGGTGTGATGACTGACCGCGCTGCGCGCGCTGCCGGTGTCGGCGGCGAAGTTCTGTGCACAGTGTTCTAAGGGGAGATAGGCATGTCTCGCGTCGCTAAGAACCCCGTTAAGCTGCCAGCTGGTGTCGAAGTCAAATTCGCCGGTCAGCAGCTTTCGGTGAAGGGTGCCAAAGGCACTCTCGAACTGAACGTTCACTCGTCTGTTGAAGTTACCGAAGAGTCCGGCGAACTGCGTTTCGTCGCTCGCAACGGTGATCAGCAAGCTCGCGCCATGGCCGGTACTACCCGTGCTCTGGTCAACAACATGGTCCAAGGCGTAAGCCAAGGCTTCGAGCGCAAGCTCCAGCTGGTCGGTGTTGGTTACAAGGCACAGGCTAAAGGCACCGTCCTGAACCTGGCTCTGGGCTTCTCGCATCCAGTGGACTACGAACTGCCAGCCGGTATCACTGCTGAAACTCCTAGCCAAACCGACATCCTGATCAAGGGTATCGACAAGCAGCTAGTAGGTCAGGTGGCCGCTGAAATCCGCGACTTCCGTCCGCCAGAGCCTTACAAAGGCAAGGGTGTGCGTTACGCGGACGAAGTAGTCCGTCGTAAAGAAGCCAAGAAGAAGTAGGGCCTAGCAAATGACCGACAAAAAAGTTACTCGACTGCGTCGCGCTCGCAAAGCACGCCTCAAGATGCACGAACTCGAAGTCGTGCGCCTGTGCGTGTTCCGCTCCTCGCAGCACATCTATGCCCAGGTCATTTCGGCCGACGGCAGCAAGGTTCTGGCAAGCGCCTCGACCTTGGACAAAGAACTGCGTGATGGCGCCACTGGCAACATCGACGCGGCCACTAAGGTTGGCAAGCTGGTAGCTGAGCGTGCGAAAGCCGCCGGTGTATCTCAAGTTGCCTTTGACCGTTCCGGCTTCAAGTACCATGGCCGCGTCAAAGCGCTGGCTGATGCTGCTCGTGAAGGCGGGCTGGAGTTCTAAGTTATGGCAAATAACGATCAAAAGCGCGACGAAGGCTACATCGAGAAGCTGGTTCAAGTTAACCGCGTAGCTAAAACCGTTAAAGGCGGCCGTATCTTCACCTTCACCGCGCTGACCGTGGTAGGTGATGGCAAGGGTCGCGTCGGCTTCGGCCGTGGCAAATCGCGCGAAGTACCTGCTGCGATCCAAAAAGCCATGGAAGCTGCTCGTCGCAACATGATCCAGGTTGACCTGAAAGGCACCACCCTGCAGTACGCCACCAAGGCCGCCCACGGCGCCTCGAAGGTTTACATGCAGCCTGCCTCGGAAGGTACCGGTATCATCGCCGGCGGCGCCATGCGTGCTGTCCTGGAAGTTGCTGGTGTTCAGAACGTCCTGGCCAAGTGCTACGGTTCGACCAACCCAGTGAACGTGGTTTACGCCACCTTCAAGGGTCTGAAAGCCATGCAATCTCCTGAGTCCATTGCTGCCAAGCGCGGCAAGAGCGTTGAGGAGATCTTCTGATCATGGCAACCGTAAAAGTAACGCTGATCAAGAGCGTCTCGGGCCGTATCCCTAACCACAAACTGTGCGTTAAAGGTCTGGGTCTGCGTCGCATCGGTCACACTGTAGAAGTCCAGGATACTCCCGAGAACCGCGGGATGATCAACAAGGCTTACTACATGCTGCGCGTCGAGGGTTAATCGATGAAACTCAATGATCTGAGTCCAGCGCCGGGTTCCCGTCGCGAAAAGCATCGTCCGGGTCGTGGTATCGGTAGCGGTCTGGGTAAGACCGGTGGCCGTGGTCACAAAGGTCAGACCTCCCGTTCGGGTGGTTCGATCGCTCCGGGCTTCGAAGGCGGTCAACAGCCGCTGCACCGTCGCCTGCCGAAGTTCGGCTTCGTTTCCCTGAAAGCCATGGACCGCGCAGAAGTGCGTCTGTCCGAGCTGGCCAAAGTGGAAGGCGACGTGATCTCCGTGCAATCCCTGAAGGATGCCAACGTGATCAACCAGAACGTTCAGCGTGTGAAAATCATGCTGTCTGGCGAAGTCACTCGCGCAGTCACCATCAAGGGTATCGCAGCCACCAAGGGTGCGCGTGCGGCTATCGAAGCAGCTGGCGGCAAGTTCGAGGAATAAATGGCTAAGCAAGGTGCTCTCTCTTCGCTCGGTAAGGGCGGGATGTCGGAACTCTGGGCTCGTCTGCGCTTTCTGTTCATGGCGATCATCGTCTATCGGATAGGTGCGCATATCCCGGTTCCAGGCATCAATCCGGACCGTCTGGCGGATCTGTTTCGGCAGAATGAGGGGACCATTCTTAGCTTGTTCAACATGTTTTCCGGTGGTGCGCTCGAACGCATGAGCATCTTTGCACTGGGGATCATGCCGTACATCTCGGCATCGATCATCATGCAGCTGATGACAGCGGTCAGCCCGCAACTGGAGCAGTTGAAGAAGGAAGGTGAAGCTGGCCGTCGCAAGATCAGCCAGTACACCCGCTACGGCACCGTTATCCTGGCGCTGGTCCAAGCCATTGGCATGTCCATTGGCCTGGCCAACCAGGGCGTGGCGTTTTCTGTCGGCCTGGGCTTCCATGTCGTCGCGGTATCCACATTTGTGGCCGGCGCGATGTTCATGATGTGGCTGGGCGAGCAGATCACCGAGCGCGGTGTGGGCAACGGTATCTCGATGTTAATCTTCGCAGGTATCGTTGCCGGTCTTCCGAGAGCAATCGGGCAGTCTTTCGAGTCTGCACGCACAGGCGATATCAACATTTTCGCCCTGGTCGCTATCGGTTTGCTGGCAGTAGCGATTATCGGTTTTGTGGTGTTCATTGAGCGTGGTCAGCGTCGTATCGCCGTTCACTACGCCAAGCGTCAGCAGGGCCGCAAGGTCTTCGCTGCGCAGACCAGCCACTTGCCGCTTAAGGTGAACATGGCAGGGGTAATCCCGGCCATTTTCGCGAGCAGCATTCTGCTGTTCCCGGCTTCGCTGGGTGCCTGGTTCGGTCAGTCCGAAGGTATGGGCTGGCTGCAGGACATCTCGCAGTCGATCGCTCCTGGTCAGCCGTTGAACATTCTGCTGTTTAGTGCAGGGATCATTTTCTTCTGCTTCTTCTACACGGCGCTGATGTTCAACCCGAAAGACGTAGCGGAAAACCTGAAGAAGTCCGGTGCCTTTATTCCGGGTATCCGTCCTGGTGAGCAGTCGGCACGCTACATTGATGGCGTTCTGACTCGTCTGACCATGTTCGGTGCTCTTTACATGATGGCCGTCTGCCTTCTGCCCCAGTTCCTGGTGGTGGCAGCAAATGTGCCGTTCTACCTTGGCGGGACCTCGTTGCTGATTGTGGTAGTGGTTGTGATGGACTTCATGTCCCAAGTACAATCGCACCTCGTTTCGCACCAGTACGAATCCCTGATGAAGAAAGCCAACCTGAAAGGCTACGGTGGCAGCGGTCTGCTGCGCTGATACGCCCCTAAGGTTCGAGGAGTCGGTAATGAAAGTTCGTGCATCGGTGAAAAAGCTGTGCCGCAACTGCAAGATCATCCGTCGCGAAGGCGTCGTACGAGTGATCTGCAGCGCGGAACCGCGTCACAAACAGCGCCAAGGCTGAGTGTGATCTGCGCTTCAAACCCAGCAGCTAGTGTGCTGCTGGGTTGATTATTCGTTTCTACAGCGATATTATCTCGCGCCCTATTTCTTGGCTTCCGGGGCGTAGGTAGCTGTCAATTGGAGTCCCACTGAATGGCCCGTATTGCAGGCGTCAACATTCCAGATAACAAGCATACTGTTATCTCGCTGACCTACATCTATGGTGTCGGTCGCACAACTGCACAGAAGATCTGTGCAGACGCTGGTGTAAACCCAGCCGCTAAGATCAAGGATCTGAGCGACGAGCAAATCGAAACCCTGCGTGGCGAAGTCGCGAAGTTCACCACCGAAGGTGACCTGCGTCGTGACGTCAACATGAAGATCAAGCGCTTGATGGACCTGGGTTGCTACCGCGGCCTGCGTCATCGTAAAGGTCTGCCGGTTCGCGGTCAGCGCACCAAGACCAACGCACGCACCCGTAAGGGCCCGCGTAAGCCGATCCGCAAGTAATCGCCCAGGAATATAGACATGGCAAAACCTGCTGCTCGTCCTCGTAAGAAAATCAAAAAGACAGTGGTTGATGGCATCGCCCACATCCATGCGTCTTTCAACAACACCATCGTGACCATCACCGACCGTCAGGGCAATGCTTTGTCCTGGGCGACCTCCGGTGGTTCGGGTTTCCGTGGTTCGCGCAAATCCACCCCGTTCGCAGCTCAGATCGCTGCAGAGCGTGCTGGTCAAGCTGCGCTGGAATACGGTCTGAAGAACCTCGACGTTAACGTCAAGGGTCCAGGTCCAGGTCGTGAGTCCGCCGTTCGTGCATTGAACAGCTGTGGCTACAAGATCGCCAGCATCACCGACGTGACGCCAATCCCGCACAACGGGTGCCGTCCGCCGAAGAAGCGCCGCGTGTAATCAGGAGACAGAAGAATGGCACGTTACATTGGTCCAAAATGCAAACTGTCTCGTCGTGAAGGCACTGACCTGTTCCTGAAGAGCGGCGTTCGCGCTCTGGAATCGAAGTGCAACATCGAAGCAGCCCCAGGTATCCACGGCCAGCGCCGTGGCCGTCAGTCCGACTACGGTACCCAGCTGCGCGAGAAACAAAAAGTCCGTCGTATCTACGGTGTTCTGGAGCGTCAGTTCCGCGGTTACTACCAAGCTGCTGCCTCGAAAAAAGGCGCAACTGGTGAGAACCTGCTGCAACTGCTCGAGTGCCGTCTGGATAACGTCGTCTACCGTATGGGCTTCGGCTCGACTCGTTCCGAGTCCCGTCAGCTGGTTTCGCACAAAGCGATCAGCGTCAACGGTAAGACTGTAAACATTCCATCCTACCAAGTTCGTCCGGGTGACGTGGTCGCGGTTCGCGAGAAGTCGTCGAACCAGCTGCGCATTGTTCAAGCCCTTGAACTGTGCGCCCAGCGTGGCCGCGTTGAGTGGGTAGACGTAGATGCTGCTAAAAAGTCGGGCGTTTTCAAGAACGTTCCTGCTCGCGGCGACCTGTCTGCCGACATCAACGAAAACCTGATTGTCGAGCTCTACTCCAAGTAAGGGCTAGAAAATAGGTGCATCCATGCAGATTTCGGTAAATGAGTTCCTGACTCCCCGCCACATTGATGTGCAGGTAGTCAGTCCGACCCGCGCCAAGATCACGCTCGAGCCTCTCGAGCGTGGCTTCGGCCATACCCTGGGCAACGCGCTGCGCCGCATCCTGTTGTCCTCCATGCCTGGCTGTGCAGTAGTCGAGGCCGAGATCGATGGCGTACTCCATGAGTACTCCGCGATCGAAGGTGTACAGGAAGACGTAATTGAAATCCTGTTGAACCTGAAAGGCCTGGCTATCAAACTGCACGGTCGTGACGAAGTTACGCTGACCTTGTCGAAAAAGGGTTCGGGGGTGGTTACCGCTGCCGATATTCAGCTGGATCACGATGTCGAGATCGTCAACCCCGATCACGTAATCGCGAACCTGGCGTCCAACGGCGCCCTGAACATGAAGCTCACTGTAGCTCGTGGTCGCGGTTACGAGCCGGCCGACTCCCGTCAAACTGACGAAGACGAAAGCCGTAGCATTGGCCGTCTGCAGCTGGACGCGTCGTTCAGCCCGGTGCGTCGTATCGCCTATGTGGTCGAGAACGCCCGTGTTGAACAGCGTACCAACCTGGACAAGCTGGTCATTGATCTGGAAACCAACGGCACCCTGGATCCTGAAGAGGCTATCCGCCGCGCTGCGACCATCCTGCAACAGCAGTTGGCCGCGTTCGTCGACCTCAAAGGTGACAGCGAGCCTGTCGTAGTCGAGCAGGAAGACGAGATCGATCCGATCCTGCTACGTCCGGTTGACGACCTGGAACTGACTGTACGTTCGGCCAACTGCCTGAAGGCGGAGAACATCTACTACATCGGCGACCTGATTCAGCGTACCGAAGTAGAGTTGTTGAAGACTCCTAACCTGGGCAAGAAGTCCCTGACTGAAATCAAGGACGTCCTGGCCTCTCGTGGTCTGTCTCTCGGCATGCGCCTCGACAACTGGCCGCCTGCAAGTCTTAAGAAAGACGACAAGGCGACCGCCTGATCGTCGTAATCACCGAACGTAGTGTTTGGTAAGGAATGAATCATGCGTCATCGTAAAAGTGGACGTCACCTGAGCCGTACCAGCTCTCACCGCAAGGCTATGTTCCAGAACATGGCAGTGTCGCTGATCGAGCACGAGCTGATCAAAACCACCCTGCCGAAAGCCAAGGAACTGCGCCGCGTTGCCGAGCCGCTGATCACCCTGGCCAAGGAAGACAGCGTTGCTAACCGTCGTCTGGCCTTCGACCGTACCCGTTCGAAGTCCGCTGTTGGCAAACTGTTCAACGACCTGGGCAAGCGTTACGCCACCCGTCAGGGCGGCTACCTGCGCATCCTGAAGTGCGGTTTCCGCGCTGGCGACAACGCGCCTATGGCGTACGTCGAGCTGGTTGATCGTCCGGTCGGTGGTGCTGTAGAAGCTGCCGAGTAAGACGTTCTGTCTGCTACAAAGAACCGGGCCTAGTGCCCGGTTTTTTGTTTCTACATGTATTGTTTATTTCTATTGATGCAAGTCATGTAATGTATTTGTTCTGTCATCGTTGCTCGTCGATACTCCTATCCAAGCCGATTAGCCGGCAAATCGAGACCGATAAGGAGAGCCCATGAGCAAGATTCTCACCACCGCCAGCGGTGCACCTGTAGCTGATAACCAGAACTCCCGTTCCGCCGGCCCCCGCGGCCCTTTGCTGCTTGATGACTTCCACCTGATCGAGAAGCTCGCCCATTTCAACCGTGAGAACATCCCGGAGCGCCGCGTACACGCCAAGGGCTCGGGCGCTTATGGCACCTTCACGGTTACTCGCGACATCACCCAATACACCAGCGCCAAACTGTTCGAGCATGTCGGTAAGCAGACCGAGACATTCTTGCGCTTTTCCACGGTGGGTGGCGAGCGTGGCTCGGCCGACACCGAGCGTGACCCGCGCGGTTTCGCGGTCAAGTTCTACACCGAGGAAGGTAACTGGGACATCGTTGGCAACAACACGCCCGTGTTCTTCATCCGCGACCCGCTGAAGTTCCCAGACTTTATCCACACCCAGAAGCGTCATCCGCAGTCGAACCTGAAAAATGCCCAGATGATGTGGGACTTCTGGTCACATTCGCCTGAAGCACTGCACCAGGTCACCATTCTGTTCTCCGACCGGGGTATTCCGGACGGCTACCGCCATATGCACGGCTTCGGCAGCCATACCTACAGCCTGATCAGCGCCAATGGCGAACGCACCTGGGTCAAATGGCATTTCAAAACCCAGCAGGGCATCAAGAACCTGGCCCCTGCCGAGGCTGCGCGCCTTGCCGGTACTGACCCGGACTACGCCCAGCGCGACCTGTTCGAGGCCATTGAGCGTGGCGATTTCCCACGCTGGACTGTGTGCATCCAGGTAATGAGTGAAGCCGAGGCCGCCAGCCGTGTCGAAAACCCCTTCGACGTGACCAAAACCTGGTCGCAGAAGGACTACCCGTTGATTGAGGTTGGCGTGCTGGAGCTCAATCGCAACCCGCTCAACTACTTCGCTGAGGTCGAACAGGCTGCGTTCGGCCCGAGCAACATGGTCCCAGGCGTAGGGTTGTCACCTGACCGCATGCTGCAAGGGCGCGTGTTCGCCTACGCTGACGCTCACCGCTACCGGGTAGGTACCAACCACCAACATTTGCCGGTCAATGCGCCACGCTGCGCGGTCAACAGCTACCAGCGCGATGGTTCGATGGCGAGCGGCAGCTACGGCAGCGCACCGAACTACGAGCCTAACAGCTACGCCGATGCACCCAAGCAGTCGCCTCGCCATGCTGAGCCTGCGCTGGCCTTGAACGGCTCGGCGGACCGCTACGATCACCGTGAGGACAACGACTACTACAGCCACGCAGGCGCGCTGTTCCGTCTGATGAGCCCTGAACAGCAAGCCCTGTTGATCGACAATATTGCCGGCACCATGGCAGGGGTCAGCCAAGAGGTGGTTCAGCGCCAGTTGCAGTACTTCTTCAAAGCCGACCCGGCTTACGGTGAAGGTATTGCCAAGGCCCTGGGCGTGAATCTCGCCTAAGTCGAAGTGATAAGAAGAACCGCCCTCATTTGGGCGGTTTTTCAATGAAAATCACTACTGTTTAACCGATTTTTTGCTTCTAATTGCGCGTTTTTCAGTGACCGCGAGCAAAACCTGGTTCACACTATGTTCCATTAGATGTTTTCACAGGGAGAAGCAGGGCGATGCAAGGTCACCCGGACGTAATCAATTACCTCGTCACGTTGCTGAAGGGCGAACTGGCAGCACGCGACCAGTACTTCATCCACTCGCGGATGTACGAAGACTGGGGCCTGTCCAAGCTCTACGAGCGCATCAACCACGAGATGGAAGAAGAGACGCAGCACGCCGATGCGCTGATGCGCCGTATCCTCATGCTCGAGGGTACCCCCGACATGCGCGCGGATGACCTGGAAGTGGGCAGTACCGTGCCGGAAATGATCGAGGCCGACCTCAAGCTCGAATACAAGGTTCGCGCCGCGCTCTGCAAAGGCATCGAGCTGTGCGAGCTGCACAAGGATTACATCAGCCGCGACATCCTGCGGGCACAGCTGGCCGATACCGAAGAAGACCACACCTACTGGCTGGAAAAGCAGCAGGGTCTGATCAAGGCCATTGGCCTGGAGAACTACCTGCAATCGCAGATGTAAGTTCCACAGACTATGAAAAAGCCCCTGGCACCGTCGGTACCAGGGGCTTTTTCATGCCCAGGGGGTTCAGGCCCGGTCACGCTCCAACAGCGGCTTGAGGTAATGCCCGGTATAGGACTGCTTCATCTTGCTCAGCTCTTCCGGGGTACCGCAGGCAATGATCTGACCACCTTTGGAGCCGCCTTCCGGCCCAAGGTCCACCAACCAGTCCGCAGTCTTGATCACGTCCAGGTTGTGCTCGATCACCACCACAGTGTTGCCGTGGTCACGCAGGCGGTGCAGCACGTCGAGCAACTGCTGGATATCGGCGAAGTGCAGGCCCGTGGTCGGTTCGTCAAGGATGTACAGGGTTTTGCCGGTGTCGCGCTTGGACAACTCACGCGACAGTTTGACCCGCTGCGCCTCACCGCCGGACAACGTAGTTGCCGACTGCCCCAGCTTGATATACGACAGGCCTACATCCATCAGCGTCTGAAGCTTGCGCGCCAGTGCCGGTACCGCGTCGAAGAACTCGCGGGCATCCTCGATGGTCATTTCCAGGACCTCGTGAATGTTCTTGCCCTTGTACTTGATCTCAAGGGTTTCGCGGTTGTAGCGCTTGCTCTTGCACACATCGCACGGCACATAGATATCCGGCAGGAAGTGCATCTCCACCTTGATCAGGCCGTCACCCTGGCAGGCCTCGCAGCGCCCGCCCTTGACGTTGAACGAGAAGCGCCCTGGGCCATAGCCACGCGAGCGGGATTCCGGCACGCCGGAGAACAGTTCGCGGATCGGCGTGAAAATACCTGTGTAGGTGGCCGGGTTCGAGCGCGGTGTGCGCCCGATCGGGCTCTGGTCGATGTCCACCACCTTGTCCAGGTGCTGCAGGCCGTCCATGCTGCTGTGCGCTGCGGCTTCCAGGCTGCTCGCACCGTTCAGGGCGGTGGCGGCCAGAGGGAACAGCGTGTTGTTGATCAGCGTCGACTTGCCCGAGCCGGATACACCGGTTACGCAGGTGAGCAGGCCGATCGGGATCTCCAGGTCGACGTTCTGCAGGTTGTTGCCACGAGCCCCCTTGAGCTTGAGCTGCAGTTTCTTGTTGCGTGGCGTGCGTTTGGCAGGCACGGCAATCTTCTTGCGCCCGGAGAGGTATTTGCCTGTCAGCGAATCCGGGTGGTCCATGACCTCCTGGGGTGAGCCCTCGGCAACGATCTGGCCACCATGCACACCGGCGCCCGGGCCGATGTCCACCACATAGTCGGCCAGGCGAATGGCGTCTTCGTCGTGCTCGACCACGATTACCGTGTTACCCAGGTCACGTAAGTGGTTGAGGGTGGCCAGGAGACGGTCGTTGTCACGTTGATGAAGACCGATCGACGGTTCGTCGAGGATGTACATCACCCCGACCAGGCCCGCACCAATCTGGCTAGCCAGGCGGATACGTTGTGCCTCGCCACCCGACAGGGTTTCGGCGCTGCGGTCCAGGGTCAGGTAATCGAGGCCGACGTTGACCAGGAACTGCAGGCGTTCGCAGATTTCCTTGAGAATCTTCGCCGCAATCTCGCCGCGGCGACCAGTCAGGGTCAGGTCAGCGAAATAGCCGCTGGCGTCGCCGATCGGCATGTTGGTAACCGCCGGCAAGGTCTTTTCGCCAACCCAGACGTGACGTGCTTCACGGCGCAGGCGGGTGCCGCGGCAGTCGGGGCAGGGCTGGGTCCCGAGGAACTTGGCCAATTCCTCGCGCACTGTGGCCGATTCGGTTTCACGGTAGCGGCGCTCAAGGTTCGGCACGATGCCTTCGAACGGGTGCGAGCGCTTGACGATGTCGCCACGGTCATTGAGGTACTTGAAATCGACGCTCTGCTTGCCGCTGCCCTGCAGGATCACCTTCTGGTGGTCGGCCGACAGCTCGCCGAACGGTTCCTCCAGGCTGAACCCATAATGCGCGGCCAGTGACCCGAGCATCTGGAAGTAATAGACGTTGCGCCGGTCCCAGCCGCGTATCGCACCTTCGGCCAGCGTCAGCTCACTGTTGACCAGGCGCTTGGTGTCGAAAAACTGCTTCACGCCCAAGCCGTCGCAGGTCGGGCAGGCACCCGCCGGGTTGTTGAAGGAGAACAGCTTGGGTTCCAGCTCGCTGATCGCGTGGCCGCAGACTGGGCAGGCGAAGCGGGCAGAGAAGATCGTTTCTTCGCCTTCCTCGTCGTCCATCGGCGCCACCAAGGCAATACCGTCGGCCAGCTTGAGCGCGGTCTCGAACGATTCGGCCAGGCGCTGCTGCAGGTCGGCGCGGACCTTGAACCGGTCCACCACCACATCGATGCTGTGTTTTTTCTGCTTGTCCAGCTTGGGCAGTTCGTCGAGCTCGTACAGCTTGCCGTTGACCCGGGCCCGCACGAAGCCTTGGGCGCGCAGCTCGTCGAACACCGCCAGGTGCTCCCCCTTGCGCTCACGGATCACCGGGGCCAGCAGCATCAGCTTGCTGCCTTCCGGGCGCTCCAGCACCAGGTCGACCATCTGGCTGATGGTCTGCGCCTCCAGTGGAATGTCATGGTCGGGGCAGCGTGGCGTGCCTACACGGGCGTAGAGCAGGCGCAGGTAGTCGTAGATTTCGGTGATGGTGCCAACCGTCGAACGCGGGTTGTGCGAGGTCGACTTCTGCTCGATGGAAATCGCCGGCGACAGGCCCTCGATGGTGTCCACATCGGGCTTTTCCATCATCGACAGGAACTGCCGGGCGTACGCCGAAAGCGACTCTACATAGCGTCGCTGCCCTTCGGCGTACAAGGTATCGAACGCCAGGGACGACTTGCCGGAACCGGACAGGCCGGTGATCACGATCAGCTTGTCCCGCGGCAGGGTCAGGTCGATGTTCTTCAGGTTGTGGGTTCGTGCCCCACGAATCAGGATCTTGTCCACTGCGGCCTCGCTCGGCGGGCATAAACAAGGAAGTATACGGCGCGCTGCCAGTACGCGGCAAAGCGTCGCGTATATGCCGTCAAGCTGTCGGACTGATAGAATCGCCGCCGGTTCACACGAGATTAATCCATGCACGACACCCACAACGAGCGCATGAGTGGCAGCGAAACCCGCGCCGCAGGCGGCCTGGCCCTGGTCTTTGCCTTTCGTATGCTGGGCATGTTCATGGTCTTGCCGGTGCTGGCCACCTACGGCATGGACCTGGCCGGTGCCACGCCGGCGCTGATCGGCTTGGCCATTGGTGCCTATGGCCTGACCCAGGCTGTCCTGCAGATCCCATTCGGGGTCGTTTCCGACCGCATCGGGCGCCGCCCGGTGATTTACCTAGGGTTGGTCATTTTCGCCCTGGGCAGTGTATTGGCCGCGCAGGCCGATTCCATCTGGGGCGTGATCGCCGGGCGCATCCTGCAGGGCGCCGGGGCGATTTCTGCGGCGGTCATGGCGCTGCTGTCCGACCTCACCCGCGAGCAGCACCGCACCAAGGCCATGGCCATGATCGGCATGAGCATCGGCTTGTCGTTCGCGGTGGCGATGGTCGTCGGCCCGCTGCTGACCAGTGCCTTCGGCTTGTCAGGATTGTTCCTCGCCACGGCAGGACTTGCCCTTGTCGGCATTCTGCTGATTGCCTTTGTGGTGCCCAATACACACAGCACCTTGCAGCACCGCGAATCTGGCGTGGCGCGCCAAGCCCTCGGCCCGACCCTGCGTCATCCGGACCTTCTGCGCCTGGATGTCGGTATCTTCATCCTTCATGCCATCCTCATGGCCAGCTTCGTCGCGCTGCCTTTGGCCTTCGTCGAGCGCGGTGGTTTGCCCAAGGAAGAACACTGGTGGGTGTACCTGACCGCGCTGTTCATCTCATTTTTTGCAATGGTCCCGTTCATCATCTATGGCGAAAAGAAGCGCAAGATGAAACGCGTGTTGGCCGGAGCGGTCAGTGTGTTGCTGCTGGTGGAGGTGTTCTTCTGGCAGTGGGCTGACAACTTGCACGGACTGGTGATTGGCACCGTGGTATTCTTTACTGCATTCAACCTGCTGGAGGCTTCGTTGCCTTCGCTGGTGAGCAAGGTGTCGCCTGCGGGTGGCAAGGGAACGGCGATGGGGGTGTACTCTACCAGCCAGTTCCTGGGTGCCGCTCTGGGGGGAATCCTCGGTGGCTGGTTGTTCCAGCACGGTGGGCTGAACACGGTGTTCCTCGGTTGCGCGGTGCTGTGCGGCGTTTGGCTGGTCGTGGCGTTGCGCATGAACGAACCACCGTATGTGACCAGCCTGCGCATGCCGCTGACGCCTGAGGCGGTCCGGGAAGCCGGGTTGACCGAGCGCCTGCTGGCCGTGCCGGGTGTGACCGACGCCGTAGTGGTGGCTGAAGAAGCTGCCATCTATATCAAACTGGATACGAAAATTTTGGACCGTGCGACCCTCGAGCGTCTGGTGAACCCAGCCTCATCGGCGTGCGAAGCCTAGGAGAACGTTATGGCCCGTGGGGTTAACAAAGTCATTCTGGTCGGCACCTGTGGCCAGGATCCCGAAGTCCGCTACCTGCCCAACGGTAACGCCGTGACCAACCTGAGCCTGGCTACCAGCGAGCAGTGGACCGACAAGCAGTCGGGCCAGAAGGTCGAGCGTACCGAGTGGCACCGTGTGTCGCTGTTCGGCAAGGTTGCCGAAATCGCCGGCGAGTACCTGCGCAAGGGTTCGCAGGTGTACATCGAAGGCAAGCTGCAGACCCGCGAGTGGGAAAAAGACGGTATCAAGCGCTACACCACTGAAATCATCGTCGACATGCAGGGCACCATGCAGCTGCTTGGCGGCCGTCCGCAGAACCAGCAAGGTGGCGGCGACCAGTACAACCAGGGTGGTGGTAACAACTACAACCAGGGTGGCCAGCAGCAATACAACCAGGCCCCGCAACAACGTCAGCAGGCCCCGCGCCCGCAACAGTCCCAGCAGCGCCCAGCGCCGCAACAGCCTGCGCCGCAGCCGGCGGCTGACTTTGACAGCTTTGATGACGATATTCCGTTCTGATCAGAACGGTAGCGAGTCGCTGCAGTAAAAAACCCAAGGCACCTGCCTTGGGTTTTTTTATGTGCCCCAAAACGATGCCTCCACCACTCAGGCATCCCCCTCCAGCGCTATCTGGGCAAATTGGGTGTCCAGTTCGGGCGTTGCGCCGCTGATGCCGATGCCGCCGATAGGTTGGCCGTTCTTATCCATGATCGGTAAACCACCCCTAAGCAGCGTAATACCCGGCAGTGACGAGTAGGGGTGTGCCGGATGTGCGGCATCTTGTTGTGCGTGCGATGTAGACGAGAGCGGGAAGCGGGCCGAGGTCGAGGCTTTGAGCTGAGCGACCTGTATGCTGCGGGTGCTGGCGCCATCCATGCGGTGGAAGTGTTTGAGGTTGCCATGGCTGTCGACAATGCTGATGACAATGGCAAAGCCCTGGGCACGGGCAGCGCGCTCGGCGGCGGCAGCCATTGTGCGAGCCGCTTCGGCCGTGAGTGGCTCAGCCAGTGACGGTGCTGTCAGTAATAGCAAGCCGATGACGAGACCGATACGACGGTAATCCTTGACCATGCGAGTACTACCCCCAGGTTTTTTCGCCAACCTAGCAGGGCATTGGTGTTCATTGATGTAGTCCGTTTCCGAAATTGATGTCCGGCTGTCGGCAGCAGCAGATGCACAGGCCCTTTACAGGGGCACTTTGAAGATCTTCTCCATGATCCCCATGAAATCCCACGCCAGCTTGGAGCGCTGTTGGTGCCCGGGAAACACCATCGACACCTCAAAAGGGATGGACTGCTCAAGCTTGCGAAAGGTAATCCCCGGGTACTTCGAATACGACGCGGTGAACGGATCACACACGGTCATGCCGAAGCCGCCCGAGACCATGTTGCAGGCGAAGTGCGCCGAGGTGGTGTCGACCGAGCTGGCACCCACCACTGCGCGTGACTCCAGTGCGGCATCGAGGCGGCGCTGCAGAGGGTTGTTGGGGTTCAGCGAGATCAGGCGCTGGCCACGCAGGTCCTCGAGGCTGAGCACCTGCTTTTCGGCCAGCGGATCATCGCTGCGTAGCACGCACACCGCATCCACCTTGGGCATCGGGACCAGTTGCAGGCCCGGGTAATCGCCCGCTGGCACCTGCACAAAGCCGATATCCAGCTGGTTCGCCGAAGTCAGTTCAAGCACGCTCATGGAGTTGCGCACATCCAGTGAGGTTCTCACCCCGGGGCGTTCATGCACGAACCGCCGCGTGCCCTCGGCCACCACGGTCAGGCCCAGCGCACTCATCGAGCCGATGCGTAGAGTGCCGGTACGCAGGGTCATGAGGTCCTCGGCGACCCGCTCGATGCGCTCGATACCCTGGTAGAACTTGTCCACCTCGGCATACAGAAACTGCGCTTCGGTGCTGGGTATCAGGCGATTGCCTTCACGGCGGAACAGGCGTAGCGAAAGGCCCACTTCCAGGTCGCGGATCAGCCGGCTGACCGCAGGCTGAGAGACCCGGAGGCTTTCTGCGGCGATGGTCATGCTGCCTGTGAGCATGACGGTGCGAAAGGCTTCTAGCTGGCGCGGATTGAGTTTCATCTTCGGTCTCGGCGAGGGCGATGCGGGGTGGTAGCGCCGCCAGCATAACATTTTGTTATGTGCGTCCAACCCCTTGCCGTATTGCGATGTTTTCATGACATGCGATGATTTGTTCAGGTGTTGGCAGATAACAATTGGCAACACTTGCAGATGAACGCCGTTAATTAAAACAATAGGGGCTGATCGTGCTTAATTATGCAATCCGCAGGATATTACTCCTGCTGCCCATGTTGTTGGGTGTCTCGATTGTGGTCTTTCTCGTCCTGCATTTTATTCCGGGCGACCCGGCCAGGTTGGCGGCGGGTCCGGATGCCACAGAAGCGGACGTTGCGCAGATACGGCAAAACTATGGGTTGGACAAGCCCTTGGTTTCCCAGTACCTGATTTACGTGAAGAAAGTGGCCACCGGCGACCTGGGCGAATCCTTCCAGACCTTCACCCCGGTCCTTGAGGGCATCGCCAGGACATTGCCGGCGACGCTTGAGCTGACGGCAGCCGGGATGCTGCTCGCGGTCCTCATTGGTGTGCCCCTGGGCATCATAGCGGCGCTGCGGCCACGGGGCGTGCTCGACAGCGCGTTGACCACCCTGGCGGTGCTGGGCATCTCGATGCCGGGCTTTTTGCTCGGGCTGATCCTGATGTCGGTGTTCTCCGCCAGCCTCGGATGGTTGCCACCCACCGGCCGCGGGGGCTTTCAGCACCTGATATTGCCGGCCGTGACCCTGGGCCTGCCCTATGTAGCGACGTTTTCCAGGCTCGCCCGTTCAACCATGATGGATGTATTGAAGGAAGACTATATAAGAACGGCCTACGCCAAAGGCGTGCCCAATTATAAAGTTGTCCTGAAACATGCACTTTCCAATGCCGCTATTCCGTTGGTAACGGTATTCGGGATGGACTTCGGACGTTTGCTCGGTGGCGCGGTAATTGTCGAAACCGTGTTTGCCTGGCCCGGCATGGGACGCTTCCTGATAGATGCGATCATGGCCCGTGATATCTATGTGGTTCAAGGAACTGTATTGGTATTCGCCGCGCTGGTCGTTGTCGTCAACCTCATTGTGGATCTTGCATATGGCATCCTCGACCCTCGCATCACCTACAACTGAGGCCCGGCCCATGCCTCGGAACGTGCGGCGCCTGAATTTCATCGGCTTTCTGATCGCCAGAAAGCGCTGGTTTGCACTCAGTGCGACGGTGGTGATCCTGCTGATGGTGGCCGCGGCGGTGTTCGCGCCGCTGTTTTTCGACTGGGACGCGGTTACCCGGATCAACCTGTCGCAGTCACTGGTCCCGCCAGGCTCCGAATTCTGGCTGGGTACTGACCAACTTGGCCGCGACCTGCTCGGGCGTGTGCTCTGGGGCGCACGGATTACCCTGATTGTTGCGGTGGCCAGTGTCGGCACCGCGATGCTGGTGGGGGTCGCGGTCGGGGCAGGGTGCGGTTACTACAATGGCCCGATCTCGGGGCTGGTCATGCGGGTCATGGATTCGATGATCGCATTCCCTCGCACCCTGGTGGCGATCCTGGTGATCACCGTGGCCGGCAACAGCATCCTCAGCCTGACGCTGGCCATCGCGATCTCCAGTATTCCGATCTACGTGCGGTTTTTCGCCGGGCCGGTCATGGCCCTGGCCAAGCGCGAGTTCGTGCTGGCGTCGAAATCCATCGGGGTGAGCGATTTGCGCCTGTTGCGGGTGCACATCCTGCCCAACATCGGATCGCTGGTGATCATCCAGGCCACGGTATCGCTCGCCGAAGCCATCCTGATCGGTTCCGGCTTGAGCTTCCTCGGCCTTGGGCCACCCCCGCCGACGCCGGAGTGGGGCGCAATGATCGCCGAGTCGAGGCCCTTGCTGACTACCCACCCCTATGTGCTGATTGCCCCCGGATGCGCGCTGGTACTGACCATCCTGAGCTTCAACATCGTGGGTGATGCGCTGCGCGATTTCATCGACCCGAAGTCACGCAAATCCTGACTGTCACCGGCGCGGCTTGGCCGCGCCGGGTGGTACGAAACCTTATGAAGCGAGAAAAGATCATGGAGCGTACAGGCTTCAAGGCACAGCTCGTCCGTGGTTTGCTGCTGGGTGTCCTCGGATGCTCGGCGCTCGGCCCGGTTGCAGCCAGCGCGCAGGACCTGCAAACCCTGACCTTCGTGCAGGGTTCGGACATCGACACCCTGGACCCGGCGGTTTCCCGCAGCGTCCCGTCCTACAACGTGCTCGACCATCTGTTCAACCGCCTGGTGAACTGGGAAGGCCAGGAACGTGACCACGTGGTCCCTGACCTGGCCCTGTCCTGGACCCGTTCCGACGACGGCCGTCAGTGGACCTTCACCCTGCGCCAAGGGGTGAAATTTCACGACGGTACCGATTTCGACGCACAAGCGGTGAAGTTCAACCTGGACCGCATTCGCGATGCCCGCCTGGGCTCGCCGCACAGGTCCTACTACACCGACATCGTCTCGGTCGAGGCGCTGGCGCCCGACCAAGTCCGCATCACCACCGCCAACCCGTCGCCGACCATGCTCGAGCTGCTCGCCAAGCCGTCGTCCTCGATCAGCAGCCCTGCGGCGGTAGCCCGCTATGGGCGGGCCTATGGGCACCATCCGGTCGGCACAGGGCCTTACCAGTTCGAGCGCTGGATCCCCAACGACCACACCGTGATCGTCAGAAACCCTGACTTCTTCGGCACCCCCGGCAAACCGGAAAAGCTCGTGTTCCGCCCTGTGCGTGAGGACTCCTCGCGGGTCATCGAACTGCGCACCCGCAATGCCGATGTGGCCGCCGACCTGTCGCCGGAAGCGGCGATCGAACTCAAGGCGCTGAACAAGTCGGACCTGCTGCGGGTGCCGAGCACCTTCCAGGTGTTTTTCGAGCTGAACCTGACCCGCCCGCCGTTCGATGACGTGCGCATGCGCCAGGCGGTGAACATGGCGATCGACCGCGATGCCCTGGTGAACAAGGTGTTGCTGGGCTACGGCAAGGTGCCGACCAGCCCGTTCCCGGAAGGGACCCAGGCGCGCCGTACCTTTGCGCCGGTGAAGTACGACCCAGCCGCAGCCCGGCAACTGATCGAGCAGGTCTACCCCGGTGGCTTCCCCGGCACCGTGGTGATGTGGACCCCGGCCGGGCGCTACACCAAGGACCGTCAAGTGGCCGAGGTGGTCCAGGGCTACCTCAACGCGGTAGGCCTGAAGACCGAGTTCAAGGTCTGGGAGTGGGCCACCTATCAGAAGAGCCTGTATCGCCCTGAGCCAGGCAACGGCACGGGCAAGGGTTCCAACGATGCCGACATGTGGCTGCTGGGCACCGGCATTTCCGATGCGGACATCCGCCTGCGACGCAAGCTGGTGACCGGGGACCCACAGAACCTGACCGGCTACAGCAACCCCGAGGTGGACAGCCTGCTGCAACAGGCCGCCCGTGAGCTGGATGAGCACAAGCGCATGGGCTTCTACGGGCAGATCCAGCAAATCCTCTGGGAGAAAGATCCCAACAGCCTGCCGCTGTTCGACCAGGAACAGATCATCGGGCTACGCAAAGGTATGAAAGGTCTCGCCGTCGATTACGAAGGGACCATCGATTTCAAGAATGCACAACTGAATTGAGCGGTGATACGACCATGTCCAAAGCACAAGTACACGAAACCCTGCTGACCGATGCCCGCCTGAGCGCCCCGGCCGCCGAGCGGATGGTGAAATACCATGACATCCCGGCCCTGGATACCGAAATTCGCCAGTTTCACGAGTTCATCGAGGTCGACCTGGCGCACACGGTCATGCTCGTCGAGCAGCAGATTCTTGCCCGCCCGGTGGGCCAGTCGATCCTCGCCGAGCTGCGCAAGATCCGCGAGCTGTCTGCCTCCGACTTCCCCTTCGATGTCAGAAAAGGCAGCTTCCTGTTGCAGGTCGAATCCTACCTGTTCGCCCGCATCGGCGAAGACAACGCCGGCCAGATGCACACCGGGCGTAGCCGCATCGACCAGGGCGCCACGGTGCGCCGCCTGTACGATCGCAAACGCATCCTGGCAGTGCTGGGGCGCATCAATGGCTTCCAGGACGCGCTGATCCAGCAGGCCTCGCGCCACGCCGATACCATCATGCCGGGCTACACCCACATGCAGCATGCCCAGCCGTGGGTGTTCGGCCATTACCTGCTGAGCTTCAGCACCCGCCTGCATGACAGTTTCAGCCGCCTGGCCCAGGCCTACGCCCGGGTCAACCGCAACCCGCTGGGCGCGGTGGGGCTGGCCGGCACCTCGTGGCCGCTGGACCGCAACCGCACCACCGAGCTGCTGGGCTTCGACAGCCTTGTAGAAAACTCCAAGCTGGGCCGCGAAGCCTGGTACGCAGCCGAGGCCATTGGCGCGCTGTCGTTCATCATGGCCGACCTCAACGACCTGGCCACCGACCTGCACCTCTGGTCGAGTGTCGAGTTCGCCACGGTAGAGAGTGATGACAGTTACTGCGGCACCAGCAGCATCTTCCCGCAGAAGAAGAACCCGTCGGGCCTGGAGACCATCAAGAAGGCCGCCGGCGAATCCGTGACCTGGCTGAGCACCGCACTGGCAACCTTCCGCGCCGAAGGCACAGGCGACCAGGCCATGCGCGACCTGCCGTTGATCCAGCGCGCGCTGGAGGTGACCGAAGGTATGCTCGATTTGTTCACCGGCATCCTCGAAACCCTGAAGGTGCATGAGGCGCGCATGGGCGAGCTGCTGTCGGGCAGCTGGTGCACCGCGAGCAATCTGGCCGATATCATTGTGCGTGAGCGTGGCATCAGCTTCCGCCAGGTACACCATGTGGTCGCGCGGCTTGTGCGTAACTGCCTGGCCGCGGGGGTGACGCCGCAGCAGGTGACCGGTGCGGCGCTGGATCAGGCTTCGGAGGAGACCATCGGTTCTGCCCTGGGCTATACCGATGCGCAGGTGCGTGATGCGCTGAACCCGCGTACCTTCGTGGAAACCCGTATCTCTGTCGGTGGCGTCGGCCCTGCCGAGGTGCGTCGCTTGCTGACGGTCGCCCAGGATGAGCTGGCGCAGGACCGCCAATGGGTCGCCGCCCACCTGGGCAAGGTCGCCGGTGCCCGGGCCGCGCTGGATGCCGCCGTGGCGCGGATCGTCGACTGAAGGAGGTTGTCCTGATGAACGAAAATCTGGTCGCTCGGGTCGAGAACCTGAGCGTGGCCTTCGGCAGCGATGGCGAGGCCCCCGTAGTACGAGACGTGTCCTTTGAAGTCGGCCGTGGCCAGACCCTGGCCATCGTCGGTGAGTCGGGCTCCGGCAAGTCGGTGACCTCGATGGCCATGATGGGCCTGATCGGGCGGGCCGGTGGCCGCGTGGTGTCCGGCTCGATGCACCTGCGCACCGGCGACGGGGCGCTGATCGACCTGGTGTCGGCGCCTGAGTCGCTGTTGCGCCGGCTGCGCGGCTCGGCGATGTCGATGATCTTTCAGGAACCGATGACCTCGCTGAACCCGGTGTTCAAGGTTGGCGCGCAACTGGTCGAGGCGATCACCCTGCACAAGCGCTGCAACCGCGCCAGCGCTGAGGCTCAGGCCCTGCGCATGCTCGACCTGGTACGCATCCCCGATGCCCGGCAGGTCATGGGGCGCTACCCCCACGAGCTGTCCGGTGGCATGCGCCAGCGCATCATGATCGCCATGTCGCTGGTGTGCGAACCGACCTTGCTGATCGCCGACGAACCCACCACAGCGCTGGACGTTACCGTGCAGGCGCAGATCCTGCGGATCATCAAGGAATTGCAGGACAGCTTGCGCATGGGGGTGATCTTTATCACCCACGACATGGGCGTGGTGGCGGAAGTGGCCGACGATGTCATGGTCATGAAGCGCGGCGAGACCGTCGAACATGGCGCGGCCAAGGAGGTCCTGCTTCGCCCTCGGCAGCCGTACACCCAGGCGTTGCTGGCGGCGGTGCCGAAGATCGGATCGATGCGGGGCAGCGACCTGCCGGCCAAGTTCGCCCTGGTCGACGAGCCGGTGGCACAAGGGCAGCAGGATGCGCCGCGGGCGCCGGACTACCAGGGGGCCCCGATCCTCAGCGTTGAGTCGCTGTCGATTCGCTACGACTTGCGTGGCGGCATTCTGGGCAAGGTTCAACGCCGTGTGCATGCGGTGGAGTCGATCGACTTCCAGATTTACCCGGGCGAAACCCTGGCGCTGGTGGGCGAGTCTGGCTGTGGCAAGTCCACCAGCGCCCGGGCGGTGGCGGGGCTGATGCCGATTCAGGGCGGTAACATCCTGTTTCAGGGGCGGAATGTGGGCGCGCTGGACCGGGCCGAACTCAAGGCCCTGCGGCGCGACGTGCAGATGGTGTTCCAGGACCCGTATGCGTCGCTCAATCCCCGCCTTACCATCGAGCATAGCCTGATGGAGCCGCTGCTGGTGCATGGCATTGCCAGGGGGGACGCCGCGCGTCGGCAAGTGGCGGAGTTGCTGGAGCGCGTGGGGCTCGGGGCCGAGCATGCGCAACGCTACCCCCATGAGTTTTCTGGCGGGCAGCGCCAGCGCATCTGCATCGCCCGCGCGTTGACCCTGTCTCCCAAGCTGATCATCGCCGACGAAGCGGTGTCAGCGCTGGACGTGTCGATTCAGGCCCAGGTCATCAACTTGATGCAGGACCTGCAGAAGGAGCGGGGCATTGCCTTCCTATTCATCTCCCATGATATGGCAGTGGTCGAGCGGGTCAGCCACCGGGTGGGGGTGATGTACCACGGGCGGATCGTCGAGATCGGGCCACGGCGCAGCGTGTTCGAGAACCCGGGGCATGCGTACACCCAGCGGCTGCTCAGCGCGGTGCCGTCGGCGGACATGAATGTAGAGCGCAAGCCGTTCACCCTGATGAGCGAGGCGGTGCCTAGCCGTATCCACGCCGTCGGGCACCAGGCCGCCGCCATGCAGTACCGGGAGGTTGCGCCGGGCCATTTCGTGGCGATCTCGGCGGTGGCGTGAGGGGCGGGAGCTTTCGGCATTGATGTCCGGTAGATGGGTTGCGGCTGCTGCTCGCAACCCATGCACCAACAAAACTCACACACCTGACCCAGGTCATCGCACCCTCTCGATTCTTGACGGGGCTTATCTATTGGCCGCCGTCAAAACCGCCACCGTGACTACCATGAGACGCCGGCCATGTGGTGTGGGTTTTTCAGCTTCAGCCAGCGACGGTGGTGACACGGCCTGATGTGAGCAACTGATGGCCCAACCGCCGACAAGCGAGCGATAGGGCCCTTGAGGTCAATGCAGCCTGTTCTTGGCTATCTCGATATCGTTCATCAGCGCTTTTGCCAAAGCACTCAGATAGTCCGCCGCGCCCAGCAACTTGTGGCCATCCTCCATATCCCCTTCACGAACGAGATGCCTGATGTAGCTCAGCAGCACGGAGACCTGTTCGTACGCATCGTCGATGGGAATGCCAGGCTGCACGCGTAGGATATCGATCGGTGGGTTGCCCACATCGAGAAAGGTTGCCACGCCGATGGTTGTAAGCGGTTTGGGTTGCTCCGCCATGCCGTCAGTCCTCGATCCGTTGGCCGTAGAGCCGATCATGAACGTGCGCTACCAGTGAATGGGTGGTGATGGGTTTGCGGCGGGGTGGGTCGGGGACCATCTTTTTTACGACCGGAAAACGGTATCCCTGAGGCGTTTCCCCGACAACAGCGACACTTCAGCAGCGCGCGTAGGATAATTCCCAAGCATGCTAATCCTGAAGCATTTGGTTTCAGGTTCAGAAATGTCCTACAGAATATGGATTTGTTGCTTGTGGTCTCATTGCAGGAAATGAGATGGGGCGCGAGGTGTTTGGGGCAAACATTCAGCGCGTATGAGATCGAGTCGCCCGTGCGGGCCTCGCGGGCAAACTGTCTCATACTCGATCCGGCGTTCCTAAGTCGAAGAAACCATGGAGTATAAGGAAGTTTTTTGAATCCGATGTGCCGAAGCAAAGAGGTGGCGATACTTTACAACAGGGAATTACATGGTTTGAGGAAGGAGTGCAAGTCTGCGTGTGGGGTATATCCGTGCAGGTTGAGGGGGTAGGATTTGAATGTGTCATTAAACACGTGCCCCCACCTTGATAGATACGGAGTATTCATATGTCAGAGCGTGCTGCTGTTAAACATGACCTGGAGCAAAGCGCAGATATACTGAGGTCAGATCCTTTCGTAGGTCGAGACTTTTTCTGGGAAAAGCATCGGTTTGCAAGGGATGGGTACTTGAAGATTAATCACCTGATTGATCCTGAAGTGCGCAATCAAGTTTCTGTCGATGTGAAGTACCTGTTGGCAAATTTCTCAAAGCGCCGGGATTTTTTGATTGAATCTACGGGCAACACGCCGCGCTATTTGAGTAACGTTCCCCAGGAAAGCATCGAGGCCCATGGGCGGTATATTCCGCATGCTTATAAATCTCGTTATTTGATTAGTTTGATAAGTCATATCGTTGGGGAGGAGATTATCCCAACCCCATGGAAATGGGATAACTTCATCATTAACAGTCAGCATAGGTCAGGTGATACCCATGGTTGGCATTGGGGCGACTACCCCTACACGATCATTTGGATCGTCGAGGCACCGGCACTCGAGGCAGGAGGTTTGTTGGAGTGCGTACCCCATACGAATTGGGATAAGCAGAATCCCCGGGTAGAGAATTTGCTGGTGGAAAACAAAATCGACTCTTACTTCCACGTCACAGGTGATGTCTATCTGCTCAAGGCGGATACCACGCTGCATCGGGTTAAACCACTGACACAAGATGTCACCCGCATCATTCTTAATACCACGTGGGAAAGGGCGAGGGACAAGGACCGAAAAATCGAGCACGAAACCTTCGTCTTCCGGGATTGAAGTTCGAGGGCTAGTGCATGACCAAGGTCAAATATTCACATGCTAACTTGATCACCACTGATTGGAAAAAGATAGCCAAGTTTTATATCGATGTATTTGGCTGTATTCCAGTCGGCCCGGTGCGCCGGCTTTCAGGGCAATCGGTGGCAGATGGTACCGGGTTGATAAAGCCGGAGATCGAAGGCGTACATCTTCGGTTGCCCGGTTATGGGGAGGACGGACCGACGCTAGAAGTATTTCAGTATCGCGATTTCCGTGATGAGTCGGAAAAGTTTGCCAATTCGCGTGGGTTTAGCCACATCGCATTTGAAGTTTCCGACGTGGAAGCTGTATGCGCCAAAGTGATCAGCTCAGGTGGATGGCTGCTAGGAAAGTTGGCGAGGCAGCCTGTTGAAGGGGTAGGCGTTTGCACCTTCGTATACGCACGTGATCCGGATCGAAACATTATCGAAGTCCAGGCCTGGGAGGCTTCATGACACGCATACTTGCACATTTCGACTTGGTGAAGCCCAAGTTCCCCAAGGGAGACACCAGAATGGAAGAGTTCTATGCCTCGGCCAGTTACGTGAACGGCCTGGCTGAGCAACATCCGGGGTTCATCTGGCGTGAGACCGAAGAGGACCAGCCGCTGCTGGATCAGTTATGGGGCGAGGGTTATCTCTACACACTCTCGCTGTGGAGGGACGTCGAATCACTCAAGGACTTTCTCTATAACACTTCGCACAAGTCATTCATGCGGCGTGGAAGGGAGTGGTTCGAGCCCATCTTACGCCCTCGGTTAGTGTTGTGGTGGGTCGATGTAAGTCATGTCCCCACCTTACGCGAGGCTCATACCCGCCTCACGCGATTGTATGAGGTTGGACCATCTCATGACGCTTTTGACCTGCGCTGCAGCGAAGGTCCGACCGTTCTGTACTGAGGAGGGGATATGAAAAAATTAGCTCGGAATACGCAACAGCAACTTGCTGACTATTACCGCTGTTTTCTCGGAGATCCGGCACAACTGGTGGCTGCACGGCAATCGGTCAGATTGGCCCGCAACATTGTGGAGCTACTGGAGGATGAATGGACCGCAGCCGAGGAGGGGCTGGTTGATCTGCGGGACCTGCCCACTACGCAGGATGCATTCCTCCCGTGGTACGTCATGTACGAGAAGAAGATCAATGAAGATATTCGCTTCTTCGTGGACTTCATGCGCCACCGGGCCAATGCCGAACAGGTCGCTTACTACATCTGCATGGAAGAATTGGTTGATGGTTCTTTCGATGACCTGATGGCTGTGGCTCAGTTAGGTATGCCAATTCGTTGCAAGATGGTCGCCGGCGAGAACTATTGGGATGAAATGGGCAATGGGGACTTTACCGCCGTACACACCACGATGTTCCGTACCTCTTCCAGCTACATGCGTGATCTGTTGGAAAAGGCGGGTGTCAGTGTGGAGGTGCCTCCCCTCGAATGTCTGATGAATGGCAACATCCTGCTGATGTGGGCTGTACGTCGCGAGTTCAACATGCGCCTTATCGGTGCGATGGGGTTGGTGGAGGGATCGGCGCCGGTACGCTTTGGGGCCACCACGGCGGCCATGGAGCGCTTAGGCTTACCAAAAGACGTGATCGCCTATCATAAGGCCCATATCAGCATCGACACCCGTCACAGCGCCGCCTGGTACGAAACAGTGCTGCAGCATTATGCGGCGGGTGGTGAGGATGTAGTGCGCGAACTCTCTCTGGGCGTGATGATCCGCTACAACGTCGCACTGCGTTACTACCACTACATGTATAAGACCATGCGGAGTCTGGGATGACCACTCATCGACAAACGGTGGTCGTCATCGACCCGATCAGTTCGGCCCGGCGCTATGGACATGATATTCGCCATAAGGGTTATCACGCGCTGGCCCTAGTGACCCGCAGGCAATTTCCCGGGCGTTTGCAGAAGCTGCATGGAGTCGATGATTTTGACGAGGTGGTGCATGTCGAGAACTTGGAACATGCGAAGGTCTGCATGGCCGGAAGAGAGGTGCATGCGGTCATACCCGGTTCCGATACGGCATTGCGAATAAGCGACCGGTTGGCGGCTCACTTAGGCTTGGTGGGCAACCCGATCCCAACCTGTGCTGCGCGGATGAACAAGCTTGAAATGAAGCGTCGTCTGCAACTCAAGGGCGTTCCGGTCATACCTGCGTTCAGGCTTTCCATGAATGACCTGGCCGAGGACCATGATCCGGGTATTGTTTTCCCCGTAGTGATCAAGCCGACCGAGGGCACGGGTGCGAGGAACGTTAAGATCTGCCAGTCCAAAGGGGATATGTACAAGGCTCTGGCGGCCATCGAAAGCGATATCGAACCAGGAGCGGAGGAGGAAAAGCATGCACTGGTGGAGGCGTATGTCGAAGGCCCTGAATACTTCATTGTTACTGCAAATCTGGGGGCGTCGGGGCGACAAATTCTCTGCTTCGCCCAGTACGAAAAGATCCGCGTCGGCGATCACCCCAGTGTCTATCGCAACATTCGATCCATTTCGCCCTTAAGCGATCAGGCGCGTCTGGCATTTGCCTACATATCCGAAGTCAACTCGGCCATCGAGGCCAACATTGGCATCAACGACATTGAGTTCAAGATCAACCCGGCGGGACACTTCATCATCGAACAGAACGGTCGCTTGCCCGGGGCGAATGTGCCTTCATTGATCGAGTTGTGCACCGGGCTGAATTGCTACGACCTCAACATAGATATCTACTTGGGTCATGCGCCGCTCACCTTGGCAGTCCCGCACTACGACAAGCATTTCTGTATCTGTTGCCTGATTTCTGAACAGAGCGGCACTGTGACGGACATTGAAGGTATCACGCTGATCGAGGAACTCGATTCGTTTCATGGGTTTGGTTTTTTTGTGGAAAAAGGCGAGGCCATCAAGGCGACACGAGACTTTCTGTCGGCTTGGGGTTTTGTCTACCTCATTCATGAAGATCCTGAAGTACTGCGCAGACATTCAGATACCGTTCATGAGCGTCTGAAGCTGGCGTTTGCCTAGCTAGAGGATCAACGGCAGGTGTTGGGTGAGGGCAAATCTATGTCGAGCTGGTTAGTGCTAGTGTGTTTAATCTTGCTTGCCTGCGCAGTCTGCGGGCGTGTGGCTACGATGCTTGGCCAGAACCGGGTAATCGGGGAAATCGTTGCCGGTATACTGTTGGGCCCTACTTTGCTAGGAGCTTGGTTTCCGCAAGTGTCGGCAAAGGTGCTGACACCTGAATCGATAGAGATTGTCCGAGCACTCGGCGAACTGGGGCTGATCATGCTGATGGTCGAAGTTCCTTGGCATGCTGCAGGTGTCGGAGGGCGACGAGGAGCGCAACGTGCCCCGGCCTTGATCGCGATTCTCGGAATCGTGCTGTCGTTTTTCCTCGGCTGTGTCATCGGCGCCTGGTCGAAACCGTCCATCGCGCCGACGCAGCCTTACTGGTCCTACGTGATCTTCTGTGGGATCGCACTGTCGGTGACAGCGCTGCCGGTATTGATGAGGATTATCCAGGAGCGTGGTGGCATTGATGGGCAAGCCGGTCGATTGGCACTCTCGGCGGCGGTGTACACCGATGTATTCGCCTGGTTTGCACTGGCATTGGTGTTGGCATTGCAATTGGGTGGGGCGGGCGGCCTGTCCGAGAGCTTACTCAAGGTATGCGGTCTTTTGGCTTATGCCGGTCTGACGTTCCTAGTGGTCCGCCCATGGCTGAAAAACCGCATTGTTCATACTGCATTAAGTGAGCGGTCCCTTGTCGCAATTGCCTTGGTCTATTGCCTGGCATCAGCGCAGTTTACCGCGATGCTCGGTTTCCACCAGGCCATCGGCGCGGTCATGGCGGCATACGTGTTTCACGACCTGTACTCGATGGAGCTGGCATGGCGTAGGTGGATCGGTAGGTTCGGTCATCTTTTTCTTACCCCGATTTTCTTTGCCTGCTCAGGTATTCAGGTCTCGCTGGCCGCTTTCGGCGAGCCTAGTCTTTGGTTGTGGCTGCTGTTGTTCCTGCTGGGTGGGACTATCGGCAAAGTGCTGGGCTCATATATAGGTGCTAGGGCAGCAGGGTTGAGACCAATTGTTTCCATTGAGGTCGGCGTACTGATGAATACGAAGGGACTTGTGGAATTGGTTGTGCTTGGCGTAGGACTTGAGGTGGGAGTGTTGTCGGAAAGTTCCTATAGTGTTCTTTTTATGCTTTCTATCGTTTCAACTGCATTGACTAATCCGCTAATTTGGTTGCTAGCTTCGCTCTCGCGAAAGAGTACGTCGGGCTATAAGGCCTCGCCCGGTGGGGTTTGATTTTTGTCATAAACCCGATTACTGTCTGAAGCGACACAGGGATTATTTATAATAAGGAATATTGCTTTGGACGTATTCATGGGGTTGCTGGCGGCGGCGTTCTGGGGGGCGACGGACTTTTTGGTCGGTGTGAACGCACGAGCAGTTGGTGTTAAACGAGCGGTTTTTTTTGGGCAATTGCTGGGCTTTGTTCTAATGGCAATTATTATTTTCTTTTCAGCCAGTCAGTGGGAAAAGTTCATGTCTGCGCCTTGGCGCGTGCTAGGGGTTGGGATAGTAGCGTCTTTGTGTACAGTTGTGGGGGCATTGGCGCTGTCGAAGGCTTTTGCTGCAGGCAAAACTGCAGTTGTGGCACCCTTAGTCACCTCGTATGGCGTTTTTACCACCCTGTTGGCGTGGCTGGGGGGGGATGCCCTGTCAGGGTGGCAGGTGAGCGGCATTCTCGTTTGCTTCTTCGGGGTTTTACTGGCCAGCCGAGGTCATCATGAAGGTGAGCGCAGGACCACCAGCACGATATCTGTAGGGTTTGCCTTGCTGGCGGCCATGCTTTACGGCATCAGCTTCTGGATTCAGGGCAAGTACGCCTTGCCGCAGTTGGGGCCGGTGAACATGTTGGCGCTGGGCTATGCAGTGGGGGTCATGTTTCTAATCCCTGAGGCATTCAAGTTGTTGCGGGACCACGCGACGATCAGCTTGAAGACCTTTGGGTCACTGTGTGGCGCCAGTCTTCTAAACCTGGGCGGATTCTCCGCGTTTGCCTGGGGCGCGCTCAATGGCTCGGTAGCAGTCGTCACCGTCATCAGTACCCTGTCGGGCGGCATTGCTGCGATCCTGGGATACTTCTTTTATCGCGAGCGACTGTCGGTCACTCAGGTTAGTGGGGTCAGTCTGGTGTTGTTAGGGGCTGTGCTTCTGCATCTTTACGGGTGAAGTTTTTCGCAGAGATGCAGTTTTTTTTGCGGTGATGTTTTTTGGGGCCCTGTGCCAAGGGCATATGTTTAGTTGCTGGCCTAAAGATATGAGTGGTCATAATAATGGACTATCGAGGCTATCTTCCAAAAAGTCATGTAGATATGTTACCTTGCATGGCGGCATTTGCTGTTGTGGTTGAGGCGGGAAGCTTTGTGGATGCGTCGGCCCGGCTAGGTGTGACTGCATCCGCAGTCAGTAAGCAAGTATCGAAGCT
This sequence comes from Pseudomonas sp. NBRC 111131, assembly GCF_001320525.1. Taxonomy (NCBI): domain Bacteria; kingdom Pseudomonadati; phylum Pseudomonadota; class Gammaproteobacteria; order Pseudomonadales; family Pseudomonadaceae; genus Pseudomonas; species Pseudomonas sp. NBRC 111131. The sequence goes on from NZ_BCBH01000042.1 coordinate 37,017, forward strand.
TGAAAATGCATTATCGATTCGATTGCTCGAACGCAGCACTCGGCAGTTGAAAGTCAATGCCGAGGGCGCTCAGATCTATTCGCACTGCAAAGAGCTGCTTGAGTCATCAGCAAATATATTCAGGCTCAAGGAGCGGTTTCTTGAGAGTCCGCAAGGACTTATTCGCATCGCGGTCCCCCGGTCATTGTATGGAACATGTCATCAACTCATCCCCGAATTTCTCAAGCGCTACCCGGATGTAAATGTGCAACTCATTTCGGATGAGGGAACTTTGGACTACATCGCTGAAAGCATAGACATCGGTATCAGAATTACCGATACCCCGCCGTTAGGGTTGGTAGCGCGCAAGTTGTTCCCTGTCGACTTTGTAGTCTGTGCTGCAGGTAGCTACATAGAAAAATATGGTCGACCGGTACACCCTTCCGATTTGGCGGAGCACAGTTGCATACCTTTTTCCGACTTCAGCGAAAGCGGGACCTGGGAGTTTTTATCGGCACAAGATGCGTGTGACGTCAGTATTTCAGGTCGCTACGTTTCAGACAGTGCGGAAGCTGTATTGAACGCCACCCTCTCGGGGTTGGGTATTTCATGTCTTCCTGCCAGGCTGGCTGGCGAAGCGATTGCCGTCAACGACCTGGTGGAAGTGCTGCCCGAGTGGAAGTACGTGGGGGCTTTGCAGGGAATGGCGTGGATCCTCCATCTACCTGGGCGACATGTGTCACAGAAGGTCAAAGTGATGGTCGATTACCTGGTCTGCGCATTACGCAGGACAGGGCGAGCCTGAGAGCAGGATCACTGACGCAGTGGACAAGGAGATAGCGATGACGACATGGGTTGCTGAGTACTATTGTGAAACCTGCTGGTATGCCTACGACCCGGCATGGGGTGATCCGGAAAATGGTATCGAGCCGGGTACGGCGTTCGAAGATATTCCGCACCAATGGTGCTGTCCCGACTGCGGCCTGGGCAAGGAGGCTTTCGTCCCCCAGGAACGGTGAGCGCTGGGTAGTGACACCCTCTGGCGATTCCCTGACCCATGTCATCGCACCTTCTCGATTCTTGACTAGTCTTATCTATTGGCGGCCGTCAAAAACCGCCACCGTGACTACCAGGAGACGCTGGCCATGTGGTGTGGGTTTTTCAGCTTCAGCCAGCGACGGTGGTGACACGGCCTGATGTGAGCAACTGATGGCCCAACCGCCGACAAGCGAGCGATAGGGCCCTTGAGGTCAATGCAGCCTGTTCTTGGCTATCTCGATATCGTTCATCAACGCTTTTGCCAAAGCACTCAGATAGTCCGCTGCGCCCAGCAACTTGTGGTCATCCTCCATATCCCCTTCACGAACGAGATGCCTGATGTAGCTCAGCAGCACGGAGACCTGTTCGTACGCATCGTCGATGGGAATGCCAGGCTGTACGCGTAGGAGATCGATCGGTGGGTTGCCCACATCGAGAAAGGTTGCCACGCCGATGGTTGTAAGCGGTTTGGGTTGCTCCGCCATGCCGTCAGTCCTCGATCCGTTGGCCGTAGAGCCGATCATGAACGTGCGCTACCAGTGAATGGAGGGGATGGGTTTGCGGCGGGGTGGGTCGGGGACCATCTTTTTCACGACCGGAAAACGGTATCCCTGAGGCGTTTCCCCGACAACAGCGACACTTCAACAGCGCGCGTAGGATAATTCCCATGGCAGGAAATGGGGTGGGGCCCGATGCGTTTGGCTCAAAACATTCAGCGCCCATGAGATCGA